>NZ_JAUBTV010000152.1:0-6964 GCF_036705145.1 Microcoleus sp. B5-D4
TAGTTAGACTAAAAAAAGCTTTATGGCTTTGATTTTTGAAAAATACCAGTAAGATAATCACATCTGCGGAATGTGGGCTAAAAGCACTATTGTCAATGAGTAATTTTACTCATGTTTTACCTGTTGACCCAATTAAAATATGACTCCATTTGTTCCTTTATTATTGAAAAAAAATTGTTCGGGACTTCTTTGAGTTCCAGGGAAAGGAGAAATAATTAGCCTGACATGAGGTTTTCGTCGTCGCTTAACAATCCCTAAATCTTGATTTTTATCGGAGGCAAAATACTTAACTAGGTCAGAAGCTAATCCTTTTTGATAGGCAACCGAAAAATGATACATCCCCCGATCAATCATTTCTAATGAAACACGTTCAATTGGTACTCCTAATTCATCTGCCACCGCATCTCCTAAATCTACTAAAACCGCATAAAATAGCCAAGTAGCCCAGATTTGGAGCTTAATTCCGTTTAATGAACCTGTCCATAAATAGCTGAGATTTAATAATCTTTTTACTGTACAAAATGCGTCTTCAATTCGCCAGCGTCTTTGATATAAATCTGCTACTACATAGGGGGGCAATATTTCAGGTTCTCGGACACTTGTCAGATAAGAACGCCAGGAAGTCTTGGAGCGAATCTGTACTAATCTTATAGTCAAAGCTGGTGTTTGTTTTGTACCTGCACCTATTTTAATTATCTGGTCTTTGACATCATAAGTATTGGTTAATACCCGCTCGATTTGATAAGATGCACCTTTCTTGATTCGAGTGATAAATCCAATTTCTTGGTCTATGAGTTTTTGCCAAAAAGCGAAGTGATAGAAGCCTCGATCCAGTAACAGCAAGGTTTTTGGCTTAACTGCTTTTAGTAAGTCTTCTTCCCAATGAGTATCTGCTTGTTTGGGATTTGTCCAAAACCAAATTTCTTCGGGAAGATGAGTTACTAGGTCTATTATTACTCCCATTTTTCCGGATAATTGACCAATTGGCACATCTGATAAACTTTGTAGCTTCTTAAATAATGCTTCTAATGTTGAGCCGTCAGCTATCCAGATGTTTTCAAAGTTTTTTAAGGCAAATTGTACGCTATCTGGAAGGGGTCTTGATTTTCTTGTTAACCATTCCTGACGAAAATGAGGTAGTAATTCCTTAAATACTTTTTCAAATAAAATTGCTGGAAAAGTTAAAAATCTTTGTGATAATGCTTGTTGGCTAATTTCTTGTGGCTGACACCATAAAAATCCCTCTCTATTTAATAATCTGGTTAATTCTGTTACTCCTGCTATGTCTCGCCATAATAAACTTAATATTGCTGCCATCATTAATGGTAATGTCAGAATTCTATCTCTTAAATTTAGTTGGCGATAAAAAGTTTTTTGGGCAGCCATTGCTGGAATTAATAAATCTTCCAGGTGATTCGCGATCGCTTCATTTTCTACTTGGGGACGATTTTTTTTCTTTGCATGATCTCGGTTGATTCGTTTTTTGCGAGTCATAACAGGTTCAATTTGGGCTCAAATGCTTGCCAGATATATGTTTTAGCCTATTATACCTTCTTTTGTCTACCCCCCTTGACAATTTGCACTTTTTCTTAACTTGTCACAAATGATCTAGCGTTGATATTTAGATAAACGACCACCCTGAATCACGGGATCGATCGACTTTCGGGCTGATGCCATCACGACGCATTCACCCGGCGCAACCTGTAGTGCTTTAATTGACCGCGACATCAGTTGTCCGCGCCCCGGTGGAAGGAATGTTGGGCTGCTGGGTAAAGCGATCGCGATAGAAACTGCAAAACTCGTCGGTTGAACTTTTCTGGATTCTCGATGAACATGAAATGTCCCCCACCTTCAGCCTCCTCAAAGATTTCCAACTCAGAGTCAGGAATGCTTTGATTAATCCAGGCTTGCGATGTCCACGGAACCAGACTTTTTCTGCCACCAATAATCAAAGTTGGCTGACGAATTCTGACAATTTGATCGCGCCAGTCCGTATGAAGATGGTTGTATAGCAGAGTTGCAGCGATCGCGCGCGGACAGCGAAAGTTGCACTCGACGATCCACTCGAACTGTTCCTTTGACATCGCTGATGTAACCATTGAAGTCAGGATGTTTCGAGTCGATTCCTCGGCGTTGCCGTTCTCCAGGCTATGTATTACTGCATTGAGTTGTTCAGCAGTAAAAATTGCCCCGGATTCTGCTATTTCTTGAACGTTCCAATGCGATCGCAATGTTCCTAGTGGCGATTGATCGACCAACACTAACCGATCGATTTCATCCAACCCAAATAGATCGAGATAGCTCCAGATGATGGCACATCCCATTGAGTGACCTAGCAGGTGTGGCTTTTCGAGTTGCAGAGCACCGATTAATTCCTGAACATCCTTAGACAAGCGAGAAATTCGATAACCGAACGATACTTTTTCTGACTCACCATGTCCCCGCAAATCAACAGCGATCACCTGATAGTGTTCGGCAAAAACGGGAATTTGATATTTGAATTGTTCCGCCGACTGCGACCAACCGTGAAGCATCACGAGCGGTTTTCCTTGACCTGCACTGATGTAGCTCAATTGGGCACCATCAGACGTTTTGAATGTTTTCCTTTGCATATTGTCCTTTGTGGTGTCTTCCACGCACTGATAGCGATTGTGTTCGCTGATTGGTGTTGCAGGTCGCTCCAACTCCTTAATGTGTTCATTCTTCAACTTTCATTGCATTCAGAACACTCAAGTTCCCTGAGTTAAGCGGCGAGTTAATTTTTCCGTTACCGCTGCATCTGTGCGATGACCTCTTCAGCCTCTCGTACCACGTCCTGAACAATCTGCGCTGCGGGCTTAATGTCGTGAATCAGATTGCAAGACTCTCCTGCATAGAGAGCCACAGACTCCATATCCCCGATGAAGCCAGTGATTGGAATCATCGACCCATATTTCGGCACATCCATAGTGGTGCCAGCCAGTGGGACAGTACCGACGATCGTCCCCTCACCTGGACGCTGCCCACTCGTTGGACAGCCCGCAGCCTCCCACTCCGTGAACGTAGCATTGCGTAGCACCCGGTGGGGCGCATCAGACCAACCACCATCGAAAAGCGTGGTATACACCGTGTCCTCGGCTGTGCTGCTGACGACCCGTTCCTGGTAAGCACGAGTTGCAGCGGCTTCGGTGCTACACAGAAACCGCGTCCCCATTGACACCGCTTGTGCTCCAAGATTGAGGGCTGCTACCACTCCTCGACCCGTAGCAATACCTCCAGCGGCAAGCACAGGCACGGATGTAACCGCATCGACCACCGCTGGCACAAGGGTTGACAGCGAGGTGCGGCTCCTCACGTGCCCCCCTGCTTCGACCCCTTGAACGATGAGCGCATCAACACCCATAGCGGCAGCGGCTGTGGCTTCCTCGATCGACCCCACCTGGATAAAGACCTTGGTATTATGTCGGTGAGCCTCGGCGATGTAGGGGCTTGGATCACCCCAAAAGAGCACCAGCAGCGGTACCCGCTCTGCTAGGCAGACATCAATCTGCCCTTCTTCTAGCAGGGGAAGAATGAGGTTCACCCCAAAAGGTTTCTGCGTCAGGGCGCGGATGCGGCGGATCGCTTGTTGGAGGATCGGGGGTGGCATGAACACTCCACCCAGCACCCCACAGCCACCAGCATTCGACACCGCCGCCGCGAGTTCTGGTCCGGCTACAGGTCCCATACCTGCGGAGAAGATGGGGTGGGTAATGCCGATCTGGCGACAGAGAAGAGTGTGCATATATCCTACTGATGCGAGAGTTGGTGTCATAATTTTCTTTTTTATGTACTGCTTTCATTCTTCAACGTTCATCCTGTTCCGACCACTCAAGTTCCCTGAGTTAAGCAGCCAGTTAATCTTTCTATTTCTAAAGACAGGTTTTTGAGTTGTTCACAAGCAGATCAATTCATCCATTGGGTGTACAAGTTTTACTCATAATGGAGCGATCGTTCTTGTACACCTCTAAAGTCCCCTTCCCTTGATGATCTCCCTTACCACCAAGCACCTGATATTTATAGTTGCCATTCTTAAACTTATAAACTTGAGCCACTCCTGTATCGTCTCTAGTTCCCTTGCCCAAACTCAAATTACCTTGAGGACTTGTAGAACGGTAGAGAAGTTCGCCCGAATTATACCTTTTCCAAACATTAACGTTGTATCCACCTTGGCACTTCAAACTGAGTACCAAGTCAGCAGTAGAGTCAGCCGAGGCAGGTAAGACGAGATAAGTTGAAACACCAGTCATCAAACCAAGCAGTAACGCAAATCGCTTCAGTAGTGTTTTCATAGTTTCCTCTTGTAGTTTTGAGCGTTCGGTTTTCTTCTTAGAATCTACTTCTACCTAGCCAGTTGACGACTGGTCATGAACCGGCTCCATGTATAGCCTTGCCCACGCGATGATTCCGTTGCGTAGGCCAGCAACGACTACACCACGCATATTCAGTGCCGATCCGGACGTGCGCGTACCTTGCCAGTGCCATTCAGCCCAGGCGAGGTCACAGTGGATCGTCGAAGCAACCAAAGTTGCACGTAAATCTGGAACCTGGGCAAACAAGGCAGTCCAGTTCTCCCGGACTTGGGCTAGTCCGGCGAAGGAACTCTCAGGATGCAGCGGTAGTTCACCCTTGTAATCATTAGCGAAGCAGCTCACGAGCGCGTCAACGTCGTGTGCGTTGATGGCATCAGACATTCGTTGAAGCACTGTTGGCATCTCATATTGGGCTGGCGCGCTCATGTTTCCTGTTGTGTTAGGCATATTTCAAAGCATTTCGGTACACCCGTTGCCAGTTCTAGTGCTGTCACTTCATCTGGACTTAATCGATCGAGCATCACGATCGTCGATTCTCCTAAAAACTGATCGATCGCTCTTTTCAGTGTGCGATCATCGCCAAAGGTCTTTGCTTTGAAACGCCACCTGCGACTTTAATTAAATCGGCTGCTTTTTCGCCGATCGCAATTATCGGCCCATTCGTATTTCCTGTAGTGATCGTTGGCATGATGGAAGCATCGACAATACGCAATCCCTCAACCCCATGTACCCGCAGTTCGGGGTCTACCACCGCCATTGAATCAGTGCCCATTTTGCAAGTGCCGACCGGATGGTACATCGTATCGCAAGCGTCTCGGATGTAAGCGGAGAGCGCTTCATCGCTCTGCAAGTCGCTACCAGGAGCCAGTTCCTCCCCTTGAAACTCATCAAAGGCATCAGTCTCAAAGATTTGGCGGAGTAGTTTAATCCCTACAACTAGCGTTTGTACATCAGTTTCACTTTGCAGAGAGTTCAGCCGAATCATCGGTGTATCTTTGGGATCGGACGATCGCAAGCTGACACTCCCAATGTTTTGAGCATGGGTCAAAGAGGCGACCCCAAAGAATCCCGGACCAGAGCGGTTAGAGCCAGGTGGTGCCCACAGAATGGGACCTGCGAAACACTGTAAATCTGGTGCAACATCCAAGTTATGCTCGCTATGCAAGAACAATCCAGCTTCACCAATCCCACTGCTGCTGTTGGCAGGGTGGACAGCCTCAGTTGCCTGGTAGGTAATGGGAACGAGAACGTGGTCTTGGAGATTTTGGCCGACCCCAGGCAGATCTGCGACAACAGGAATGCCCAAGGCTTGCAGGCGTGCTGCATCCCCAATGCCGGACAGCAGCAGCAGTTTGGGCGAATCGAATGCACCAGCACTTAAAATCACTTCCTGGTTGACGCTGACCTGGTGCAGTGTGCCCTCGTGAAGATATTCCACCCCAACGGTGCAAGTGCCCTCAAATAACAACCGCGTCACCAACGCGCCTGTTGTGGTTGTCAAATTCGGACGATCGAGAATGGGAAGCAGAAAAGCCGCAGCGGTACTGTGCCGCTTCCCATCTTTAATCGTAAATTGATAAAAGCCTGCCCCTTCTTGTTGACTGCCGTTGAAGTCAGGATTATCGTCATAGCCCATTGCCACTGCTGTCTCGACAAAGCGTTGAGACATTACCGCAGTGTCCATGAGATCCGTGACGCTCAACTCCCCATCAACCCCGTGGTATTCGGAGGCACCTCGTTGCTGGTGCTCGGATTTCTTGAAATAGGGCAACATATCCTGGTAACTCCAACCGGGATTACCTAATTCTTGCCAGTGGTCATAATCGTGACGATTGCCTCGAATGTAAATCATGAAATTAATCGCACTGCTGCCACCCAAAACTTTGCCACGGGGACAGTAGATTTTGCGATTATTTAAGTACGGTTCTGGTTCGGAAAAATATCCCCAGTCCACCTCAGAACCTAATAGTTTTAGGCAGTCTGACGGGATTTGAATCTCTGGTTTGGTATCTGGGTTGCCAGCTTCGAGTAATAACACGGTTGTTTTACTGTCTTCTGTCAAACGGTTGGCAACTACGCAGCCTGCCGAACCTGCACCGATAATAATGTAGTCATAGTTCGTCATGGAATTCTCCTGGTTTGCTGTCTGTCGTGGATTAATCAGACCTTAATTGCTAGCGAGAATACGTCAAGTTTCCATTTTGATTCTCTATTCCCCGAATCAAAATTGATGTTGACTTGGTTGAGCCATTGACTAGACGACAACTTGCTAATAAAGTCAATCCGGTATTATCAATATTCTTACAAGAAGCTTGATAACTGCTAGCGGCTCTTGGATTGCGAGAATAAGTCAAGTTTCCATTTTGATTCTCTATTCCCCGAATCAAAATTGATGTTGACTTAGTTGAGCCATTAGCTAGACGACATCTTGCTGATAAAGTCGCTCCGGTAATCTTAATATTCTGACAAGAACTTTGATAACTGCTAGGAGATGTGGGCCTTGCCAAAGCAGGTTCCCTGGGAATTACAGCTAGAATTGCACCACAAGCAACAAAAGCTATAGCCTTTCTCAGAAAGATGAGGTACAATAACAGCAGTGTGTAAACCAGTTAAAAATATTTGACGATGTAACT
>NZ_JAUBTV010000153.1:0-6817 GCF_036705145.1 Microcoleus sp. B5-D4
TCTCTTGTTTCATCTGTAGAAAAAATTCTTAAAGAATTTGGAGATAATTATGTAATTAATTTTGCTTAACTACTTATTCGCATTGCCGTGAGTCGGTTAAAAAAGTTACGGAGAATTGCCAAACAGAAAGAAAAAACAATGACCCAGCTTGTAGAGGACTGGATTGATACACTTAAAGAGGAAAAGCCGTCAAGCGAAGGACGGGGCTTTAGACCCAGTTCTTTGGTAAAATATAAACAGCTTTATACCTGTTACTTCTGAGGGATCTCAAAAGAGAACGGCTGAGGGCGGAACAACCAGCGATCGGTAATTTGGTGCGAGAACAGCGGCAAGCGCTGCACCTGTCTCAGAAAAAGTTGGCGGATGAATTAGGGATGACCTTTGCCACGATTAATCGTTGGGAAAATGGACACGCTACGCCTTCTCGCTTGGCACTCAAGCAAATTTAGATATTGCTGGATGAGTAAGGCGATGCTAGCAAGATATTTTTCGGATAAGGAGTACAAACGGTGAGTTTAGAGGGAATCAACAGCATTTTCAGAGATATTCGACTACTTCCCTATGGTGTGGCGATCCTCTCCGTGGCTGTGGCACTGGCGCTAACCCGATCGCTTTTACCGTGGCTCTACCCAACAACGACGCCCCTGTTTTTCATCGCGGTGATGGTGAGTGCCTGGTATGGCAGTTTCGGGGCAGGGTTTCTGGCAACAATTTTATCCACGCTGGCAATCAACTATTTTTTTATTGAGCCGTTCTATTCCTTACAGATAGTTAATGTAGAAACAATTGTTCGGCTGGGTATGTTTTCGATCGCCGCAGGATTGAGCGCTTCACTCAATCTATCGTGGCGCACTGCTATAAAAAACGCGAAAGCAGCCTTGCAAACTTTACAGGAGGCAAGGTCGCTAGAACAGAAGGCCCAGCTTCGGGGCCAAGTAGCACAAACGGCGGCGACTGCGGCAAAAGAACAGCTAGAAACGGTACTTTCTACCATCAACGATGGGTTTTACATCCTCGATCGCGATTGGCGCTACACCTATGCCAACGATCGCTACTGTGAAATGGTTGGAATGCCGCTGTCAGCGATTCTGGGTCAGAACGTTTGGGAGCTATTTCCGGCTGCCGTTGACACCGATGCTTACGTGCAGTTTCATCGGGCAATGCGCGAACAAACGCCACTCCAGTTTGATTATCTCTACTCACCTTGGAAGGGTTGGCATGACCATCGAATTTACCCTTCGCCCAGTGGACTGACCGTTTTGCTTGCTGACATTACCGATCGCAAACAGACGGAACTCCTCCTCATCGAGCAGAAACGACTGCTGGAGTCGATCGCCTTCGGACAGCCACTAGACGACTGTCTGGCAGCCGTGTGTGACTCAGTATCCAGGCTGAATCCGGGTACCCGCGCCTGCTTCCTGCTAGCCGATGCTCAGCGGCTGACGTTTAAGAGATCCATTACTCCAGACTTTCCAGCGTCTTTTGGTGAAGGACTCCAAGATGCTCCGATTAACGATTTGTGCATTGGAACCTGCGGCGAAGCAGTGTATAGCGGTCAGCCCGTGACCTGCGCCGACATTGCCAACGACGATCGCTGGTCGCAAGCATGGCGAAATTTATGCGTGGCTCATGGCATTCTAGCCTGTCATTCTCAGCCCGTGTTCAGGCAGGACAATGTACCTATGGGGTCGCTGATGCTGTGCTTTAGCGAGGCGCGGATGCCCAGTGATTGGCAACATAAACTCGCCGAGTTCGGCATCCAAGTTGCCAGCATCGCCTTCGAGCGCGATCGATCGTTCCAGGCGTTGCGTGATAGCGAAGAACAACTCCGACTGGCTTCCGAAGGCGGCAATTTGGGTTTGTGGTATTGGGATATAGAAACTGACACCCTGAGTTTTACGGACATAGCCAAAGCGATGTTTGGTTTACCCGTCAATACCGCAATGTCGATGCAGGTGTTTTTAGAAGCCGTGCATCACGAGGATCGCCCATTCGTTCACAGCGTGATCACTGAGCTAAAAGCGAATCAACCGCATACTGAAATTGAGTATCGGACGCTGTGGGCAGATGGCACCGTTCGTTGGATTTTGGCTCATAGCGATTGCGCCTATAACGCTGAGGGCGTCATAATTTCGACGCGGGGCGTATTAATCGACATCAGTGATCGCAAACAAGCCGAAGAAGCCTTGCGTCAAAGCGAAGAGCAGAGTCGCAACATTCTAGAAAGTATTGATGATGGATTCTTTTCCCTTGATGAGAATTGGCGTTTCACTTACGTGAATCGGTCAGCGGAAATTCTGCTAGACCGCACTCCGGGCGCTCTGATTGGGAAGAATTTTTGGGAAGAATTCCCAGGACTCAATGGCAGCGAGTTTGAGCGGGTTCATCGGCGCGTGGCAAACGAGCGCGTGGCTTTTTCAGTCACGGCGTTTTATCCCGATCACGATCGGTGGTATGACGTTCGCACCTACCCTGCCGCGAACGGGATTACCATTTATTTCCGAAATGTCACCGATCAAAAACTGGCCGAGGAGGTATTGCAACAACGAGAAGCAGAACTTCGTTTAGTCACCAATGCCGTGCCTGCCTTGATTTCCTTTGTAGACTCAGACCAGCGCTATCGCTTCAACAATCGAGCATATGAAGAATGGTTTGGACATCCGGCAGCGGAAATCTATGGCAAGCACCTCCAAGAGGTTTTAGGCGAAACTGGCTATGAAGGGATTCGTCCTTATGTTGAGCAAGTCTTGGCAGGACAGGAAGTGACCTTTGAAACCCAAATTCCCTACAAAGATGGTCGAACCCGTTATGTCAATGCGACCTATGTTCCCCGCTTCAATAGCCAGGGAACAGTTGAAGGGTTTGTAGCACTGGTCAACGATATTACCGATCGCAAACAAGCCGAAGCCACACTACGGGAGAGTGAGGCACGGTTCCGCCTGATGGCAGATGCTGCCCCTGTGCTGATTTGGATGGCCCGCACCGATAAAATCTGTTATTACTTCAACCTCCCGTGGCTAAACTTTACGGGACGGACGATCGAGCAAGAAAGGGGCAATGGTTGGACAGAAGGAGTCCACCCCGACGACTTGGAGCGCTGTTTAGAAACGTATGTGACTGCCTTTGATGCCCGTCAACCGTTCAAGATGGACTATCGCTTGAAACGCTGTGATGGCATATACCGTTGGATTATGGATGAAGCTGTTCCTCGCTACGGATTGGACGGTGAGTTCTTGGGCTACATCGGCTCCTGTGTTGATATTGAAGACCACAAACAAGCTGAGGAAGCCCTGCGCGAGAGTGAATCCCGCCTCCGTCTGATCATTGAAAGCGCCAAAGATTATGCCATCTTCACCCTCGACCTTAACGGCATCATTGCCAGTTGGAACTCAGGGGCAGAAAGGTTGTTGGGCTATACCGAGACAGAAGCAATTGGTTGCTCGAGTCGGATGATCTTCACACCCGAAGATAACGAACAAGGACAAGCCGAGTACCAGAGGCAAACGGCTCTACTGCAAGGACGGGCCGAAGACGAACGCTGGCACGTCCACAAAGATGGGAATCGCTTTTGGGCCAGTGGATTGATGATGCCCCTGCTTAATGAAGCGGATTGTCCGCAGGGATTTGTCAAAATCATGCAGGACAAGACTGCACAACGGCAAGCAAGTGAGCGACTGCAATTGCTGTATGAAACTACCCGCGATCTGATGCAGACAGAACAGCCTCTGGCTTTGATGCACACGCTATTCCGCAAACTTGCAGTGCAACTGGATCTGCACTCTTACTACAACTTCATGGTGGAAGAAAAAGACAACCGCCCGATGCTGCATTTGAGAAACTATGATGGCATCTCTGAAGAAAGGGCGCAGGCGATCGCATGGATCGATTTAGGGGAATATCTCTGTGGATTTGTTGCCCAAACGCAGCACCAACTTGTCTTGAATCAAGCCGAACTCTCCACTCATCCGAATGCTAAAGCCGTCTCTGAACTGGGCATGACGGCTTACGTGGGTCAACCGTTAATCGCTCAAGGGCAGTTATTAGGAACGCTCTCATTTGCCAGTCTGACTCGGACGCACTTCACGCCTGCAGAAATCGAGCTGCTGGGATCTATCTGTGACCAGATCGCGATCGCTCTGGAACGGGCAAATCTGAACGATTCACTGCAGCAGCAAGCGGAACAGCTAAGACAGGCAAATCGGATCAAGGATGAGTTTTTAGCCGTACTATCCCATGAATTGCGATCGCCCCTCAATCCGATCCTGGGGTGGACAAAGCTGCTGCAAACTGGCAAGCTGGATGCGGCCAAAACTGCACAGGCGTTAGCGACGATCGAACGCAATGCCAAGCTGCAAACTGAATTGATTGAAGATTTGCTTGATGTCTCGAAAATTCTCCAAGGCAAGCTTAGTCTGAATATTCGTCCAGTCGATTTAGCTTTAACTGTGGAATCGGCGATCGAAACTGTCAATTTGGCGGCTGTTGCCAAATCCATTGATATTCGGACTGTGTTAGATCCTCAGATCGGACAAATTTTGGGGGATTCGGGCCGTTTGCAGCAGATTGTCTGGAATCTTGTTTCCAATGCGGTCAAATTCACCTCAGCCGGGGGGCGCGTTGAGGTGAATTTGACTCGTGTTGGCAATCAGGCTCAAATTACGGTGGCGGATACAGGGATTGGCATCGCACCGGAGTTTTTACCCTACGTGTTTGACTACTTCCGGCAAAAAGATGGCGCCACAACCCGCAAGTTTGGTGGCTTGGGGTTGGGGCTGGCGATCGTGCGGCATCTAGTGGAACTGCACGGCGGTACCGTTGGGGCCCAGAGCCAGGGTGAAGGGTTAGGGGCAACCTTTACTGTAAGACTGCCCCTATCACCGAAGGTAAGACAAGAAAACTCTCTTGCAAGACTTTCGGAACGATCGACTGCGGAGGAACCGTTATCCGGGATGCGGATACTTGTGGTAGATGATGAGCCGGATATGCGAGAGTTGATTTCCTTTTTGCTAGAAGATGCAGGTGCAGAGGTAGTAACTGTTGCTGGCGCTCAAGAAGCCCTCGCGGCGTTGGCTAGCTTGCAGCCAGATGTCCTGTTGAGCGACATTGGAATGCCGGGGATGGATGGCTATATGCTGTTGCGGCAAGTGCGAGCTCTGCCGCCAGACGGGGGTGGGCAGATTCCCGCGATCGCCCTGACTGCCTATGCGGGCGAGGTTAATCAACAGCAAGCTTTGCAAGCTGGATTTCACCGACATCTGGCAAAGCCGATCGAACCGGATCAATTAATTAAGACGATCGTCGCACTTCTTAGCCAGAACACTCATGATCCAGCAAGCGATAAAAATTGATCCGAAGGAGTTCAAACCGATCGAACATCACCAAGCTTTTAAGTTGCTGTGGTTAGGCCGCGATATTTGTATTACCAAAAAATTGGGTCTAAAGCCCCGTCCTTATAGGACGGCTTTAATTCATCAAACTATGAAGAATTGTTGAGTGTACAAATTTGCAAGTAAAAGTCTTTGTATAAGTGGTAAACTATTCCCATGATAGTATTAGAGTTTAATTTAAAGGGCAAAGCAGAGCAATATCTGATCATCGACGAGATGATCAGAACAGCTCAATTTGTCCGAAATAAAACTCTAAAGTATTGGACAGAAAATCAAGGAGTTAAGTTAGTAGAGCTGTACAAACAATGCGCCATCATGGCAAAAGAGTTTGAATGGGCTGGCAAGCTTAATTCGATGGCACGTCAGGCGATGGCCCAACGTGCCATTTTTGCTATCCAACGTTTTTTTGCTAATTGCAAAGCCAAGAAACCAGGGAAAAAGGGCTATCCAAAGTTCAAGAAACATACTCGATCTGTTGAGTATAAAACCTCGGGTTGGGAACTTTCTACAGACAAAAGATACTTGACACTCAAGGATGGTTTTGCTGCTGGAAAGTTCAAGTTAATCGGTAGTCGGGATTTTCATTTCTATGCGTCCGGTGAGATAAAACGAATCAGAATTGTACGTCGTGCCGATGGATATTACGCCCAATTCTGTATCAACGTGGAGCGGAAAGAGGAGCCTGTTCTTACTGGGAAAGCTATTGGGATAGACGTTGGACTAAACCATTTCTACACCGATAGCGATGGCGAAACGGTTGCCAACCCTCGTTACCTCCGAAAGAGTGAAAAAGCTTTGAAAAGATTGCAGAAGCGAGTTTCTCGAAAGAAAAAAGGTTCTAGCAATCGGAAAAAAGCAATTAATACGTTGGGAAGAAAACACCTGAAGGTCACGAGGCAGCGTAAAGACTTCGCCATAAAGACGGCGTTGTGCGCGGTAAAATCTAACGATTTTGTAGCCTACGAAGACCTTCAAGTACGGAACATGGTGAAAAACCATAAGCTTGCTAAGTCCATTAGTGATGTAGCTTGGTCACAAACTTGATCATTATTTGGAGTATTTTGGGAAAGTGTACGGGAAAACAATAAGTGCTGTAGCTCCTCAATACACATCGCAAGAGTGTTCAAATTGCGACAATCTAGTCAAGAAAACCCTGTCAACTCGAACCCATATTTGTGATTGCGGTACGGTATTAGATCGTGATCACAACGCTGCGAGAAACATTTTGGCAAAAGGCTTGAAACAGGTAGGAATCAATTTAAATACGGTGGGACACACCGAAATTAACGCTTGCGGACAGACCGATCTCTACTCTTTGATGGCAGCATCAATGAGCAAATCGACTGGCTGATTCAAGGTGCGATTCGTTTTGGAGAAACCTAGAAATGGGGGGATTCCAGGCTTCAGTAGAGTAACCCACTAGGGTAGAG
>NZ_JAUBTV010000154.1:0-6815 GCF_036705145.1 Microcoleus sp. B5-D4
TCATTATTATCTCCGATGATTCACTTTTACTTCCTCAATCCGCGTATGTGCCAGTTGGGGGTGCGGAATGTGGGTTTCAATCCCTGATAGGGTTTTAGGTTTTTTCCGGCTTGTGCTGGAAAAGATTTGCACAAGCAAGTCCTTCGCGTTTCAATCCCTGATAGGGTTTTAGGTTTTTTCCGGCGCAAGTGGTGTAGCAACCGTGGCTCACACCGTTAAGTTTCAATCCCTGATAGGGTTTTAGGTTTTTTCCGGCATTCATAGTTATCCTTGGGGTGTAAGTGAATTCTCAAGCTATGTTTCAATCCCTGATAGGGTTTTAGGTTTTTTCCGGCTCGGATTTCTCCCATGCCCTCGATCGCATATAGCTCGTTTCAATCCCTGATAGGGTTTTAGGTTTTTTCCGGCGAATCCACGGTTAGCGTTTATTACGCCTTCGGTGATAGTTTCAATCCCTGATAGGGTTTTAGGTTTTTTCCGGCGTCCGATCGACTTTTCCAACATCAAATCGTACTTAACAGACTGTTTCAATCCCTGATAGGGTTTTAGGTTTTTTCCGGCGTGCGATCGAGCTTCTCCTATTCTTTCTACAAGCTTAGAGTTTCAATCCCTGATAGGGTTTTAGGTTTTTTCCGGCAACCTTGCAGAATATGAGGTTGTAGAAAAATCTGTTGTTTCAATCCCTGATAGGGTTTTAGGTTTTTTCCGGCCGAATGCTGAAATTTCAATGCTCGGTAAAAAAATGTTTCAATCCCTGATAGGGTTTTAGGTTTTTTCCGGCTAGCGCTATGTCAAATGATTTAGCTTTAGCAAGATAAGTTTCAATCCCTGATAGGGTTTTAGGTTTTTTCCGGCTTACCCAAACCGGGATTTTAAATCTGAGTTTTATAGTTTCAATCCCTGATAGGGTTTTAGGTTTTTTCCGGCTAAAGCTGACCAAGCGATCCGCGCCATTTTCCAGATTTTGTTTCAATCCCTGATAGGGTTTTAGGTTTTTTCCGGCCGGAACAACTTTGTAAAACTTGCGGTTCCGAGGTGTTTCAATCCCTGATAGGGTTTTAGGTTTTTTCCGGCCCTTTAAAAGTAGCACCCGCGCTAAAATCTTGTAGTTTCAATCCCTGATAGGGTTTTAGGTTTTTTCCGGCCCACGGCGCGAACACTCAGGCTCTTAAAAAGCTTGGTTTCAATCCCTGATAGGGTTTTAGGTTTTTTCCGGCCAATCTGGTATTTGAGGCTGATACGTTTGACTTTTTCGCTTGTTTCAATCCCTGATAGGGTTTTAGGTTTTTTCCGGCATCATGAAAATCTGCAATCAACTTTGAGGTGTTGTTTCAATCCCTGATAGGGTTTTAGGTTTTTTCCGGCCTAAAATTCCGTCCATATTTACCCCTTAAATCTTAGTTTCAATCCCTGATAGGGTTTTAGGTTTTTTCCGGCTCAAATCGTAAGGCTGCCGAAATCAAGGCGCGGACGATCGGTTTCAATCCCTGATAGGGTTTTAGGTTTTTTCCGGCTCGATTCTGTCGTTAAAAGGGAGCGCGGTTGCTCCGTTTCAATCCCTGATAGGGTTTTAGGTTTTTTCCGGGGCACCCAGACAAAAATATTCCCAACCCAATAAAAGGTTTCAATCCCTGATAGGGTTTTAGGTTTTTTCCGGCGGAAGTATGACCTATCCAGCTGGAATAACGTATAGAAGTACCAGGTTTCAATCCCTGATAGGGTTTTAGGTTTTTTCCGGCGAGTAAAAGAGCTTTTTTAAAGCTAAAAAAAGACGGTTTCAATCCCTGATAGGGTTTTAGGTTTTTTCCGGCTTGATTTTGTCTCGTTATTCTCATGAGGATTAATTTATGTCGGGTTTCAATCCCTGATAGGGTTTTAGGTTTTTTCCGGCTTGAGCCAGCGTGCAAAACGCCTCGGATTGAATGGTTTCAATCCCTGATAGGGTTTTAGGTTTTTTCCGGCCTTCCAGTTTTCACGGTCGTGTTAGATATTCTGATGAAAAATTGTTTCAATCCCTGATAGGGTTTTAGGTTTTTTCCGGCCCTTTAATAGCTGCTAAAGGTATTAAATGTAATCAAGGTTTCAATCCCTGATAGGGTTTTAGGTTTTTTCCGGCCTCAAGATGAAGCGCCTCACAGAGTAAGTGAGTTGTTTCAATCCCTGATAGGGTTTTAGGTTTTTTCCGGCTTGACGGCAGATAAAAATGTTACTGGTGAAGTTCCGTTTCAATCCCTGATAGGGTTTTAGGTTTTTTCCGGCTAGTTTGTTCAGAAATTGAGTGTGCGATCGAAGATGAAGTTTCAATCCCTGATAGGGTTTTAGGTTTTTTCCGGCCAGGGTTTTGAGGCTCTAATGGCTCAAGTGTGGGTTTCAATCCCTGATAGGGTTTTAGGTTTTTTCCGGCTTAATGCCGAAGATTTCGCTAGCCTGCAACCTGAAGTAAGGCGTTTCAATCCCTGATAGGGTTTTAGGTTTTTTCCGGCGATACACCACAAATCATTGCATCGGGTATTATCGTTTCAATCCCTGATAGGGTTTTAGGTTTTTTCCGGCATGTTGTAAAGCAATACTAGCACTGCAAGTAGAGTTTCAATCCCTGATAGGGTTTTAGGTTTTTTCCGGCTTATTCATCAATCCCCCTACTCACATCTCGATTTCTACAGTTTCAATCCCTGATAGGGTTTTAGGTTTTTTCCGGCCTCAATCAGCTCCGAGATAAAGTTGTCCAGGAGCTAGTTTCAATCCCTGATAGGGTTTTAGGTTTTTTCCGGCCTTATGTAATCGAAAAAGTAAATGCTGCTGAAGGTTTCAATCCCTGATAGGGTTTTAGGTTTTTTCCGGCCTCCGAGGCTAGCGCATTGATGTCAAGCCAGGGAGCTTCTGTTTCAATCCCTGATAGGGTTTTAGGTTTTTTCCGGAATTCTATTAGCCAAATTAGTCCTGAAATCTCGCGTTTCAATCCCTGATAGGGTTTTAGGTTTTTTCCGGCCGCCGCTACCAACCCCATCCCCGAACTGCTGTTGTTTCAATCCCTGATAGGGTTTTAGGTTTTTTCCGGCGCCGGAGGTTTAATTAATGCCTAAATTAATCGTACTGCAGTTTCAATCCCTGATAGGGTTTTAGGTTTTTTCCGGCTTACATGGGCGGTTGTGGGTAATTGAAGATTATGATGTTTCAATCCCTGATAGGGTTTTAGGTTTTTTCCGGCTCTAGTCAAGAGTGTGAGGCATATTTTGCGGAAATAAGTTTCAATCCCTGATAGGGTTTTAGGTTTTTTCCGGCTGCCCGTTCCAGAAGCCAGGGTGTATTTGGTTTTCAAGGTGCAGTTCCGTGAATCTAAAACAAAAGTACCATTCCAGCCTTCGGGTTGTCAATACCAAAAATTTCATATTCACTCCAAAACCTTATCCTGTAAAGCTTTCAGACTTTCCGTGAATCTTTTTTTCAGAGGATGGGCATCAAACTCTTGCTGCACATGAGTTTGAGGCGAAAAATTTGATACCCCTATTTTAACACCTACCGGTTCACGGAAACTAGGCAAAAAATATTGTGTGATCGACTGGCACTAGCCCACCAATGCGTTCAATCTTACCCTGACAGCAAGCGCACAGCGGAAAAAACCAAATACTGTCTTCCTTGGGTTGCATGACTTTGTTCGGCATGGCGATCGTAACTTAGACTTGAGTCCTAGCCGGAATCAATCTCCTCAACTGGTTGGATGACTTTGTTCGGCATGGCGATCGTAACTTAGACTTGAGTCCTAGCCGGAATCAATCTCCTCAACTGGTTGGATGACTTTGTTCGGCATGGCGATCGTAACTTAGACTTGAGTCCTAGCCGGAATCAATCTCCTCAAACGATTCCGCCAACCAGAAAGCAAAGCGATTAAAAAACAACTCCGATATATCCAAAAAAATTAGCTCATATTCAACAGCTAACGACTTAGACACTTATCTCTAAAATCTCACGAAAAAGCCATATAAAAGCTGCAAAGTCGTAGACTTATCAAAATCTATGCTTTAGAAAATCCCCGACCACAACTTATATTTTACCGAAATTGAATCCCCAATTAATTGCTAGGAGTAATTTGCCGCGACTTCTTCAGCGCAACCTAAACGTTCAATAATTAGCGAATTTTTACCTGCTATATTTGCGGTATTTACGCTTCGCGGTGCCGAAAAATATTATTGGCGACTTGCCTAAAAATCCCCCAAATTAACTTAAAATTAGTAGAGTGGCATTTACCTTAAAACTCCCGATGACAAAAGCCGAAATTAGCACCAAAAACATCACAGTTCCTAACGGGGATTTGCAAATAGCTGCATACCTCGCCCAGCCAGCCTCCCCAGGGCAATTTCCCGCAGTAATCGTGATTCAAGAAATCTTTGGCGTCAACTCGCACATCCGCGAAGTTACTGAAAGAATAGCAAAAGAAGGATATGTGGCGATCGCCCCAGCCATTTACCAGCGTCAAGCCCCCGGCTTTGAAACCGGCTACACACCCGAAGCCATCCAAATCGGCAGAGAATACAAAGAAAAAACCACCGCTTCCGAACTTCTGGGCGATATCCAAGCCACCATCGATTACCTCAAAACTCTACCCTCTGTCAAACCCGAAGGTTTTGGCTGCATCGGTTTCTGCTTTGGAGGACACGTCGCCTACCTCGCCGCTACTTTGCCCGAAATCAAGGCTACAGCGTCGTTCTACGGCGCCGGTATCGCCACCCTAACCCCCGGCGGCGGCACCCCCACGATCGCCCGCACAGCAGACATTAAAGGCACTCTCTACGCCTTTTTTGGCACTCAAGACCCCAGCATACCCTTAGAACAAGTTGACCAAATCGCCGCAGAATTGCAAAAACACAGTATTTCTCACCAAATTTTCCGCTACAATGCCGATCACGGCTTCTTCTGCGACCACCGCGGCAGTTACGACGCTACGGCAGCAGCCGACTCGTGGGTGCAGGTGAAGCAGCTATTTCATCAGCAACTTCAACCAGCTTAGAGAGTGGGAGATGGGGAGATAGGGAGATGGGGAGAGTGGGAAATTTTTTTCTACTGACGACTGCCAACTAAATTACTGACAACTGACAACTAAACTGACATGAATTCCAAATCTACAGGTTCTCAAAGCGCAAAAGCATCCTTTTCAATGGATGATTTTGCTAAAGCCCTCGAACAGCACAATTACGAGTTCCAGAAGGGACAAGTAGTGCGCGGCAAAGTGTTCGAGTACGACTCAAACGGCGCGTATGTTGATATCGGCGGCAAGTCTTCGGCTTTTTTGCCGATCGAAGAGGCTGCTTTGAGAACAGTAACGGATTTGTCGGAAGTGGTTCCCCTGGACGAGGAACGGGACTTTTTGATTATCCGCGAACAAGATGCAGATGGCCAAGTTACTTTGTCTCTGCGGCAGTTACAAATTCAGCAAGCTTGGGAAGATTTAGTTGAATTGCAGGAAACCGGTAAAGTTCTTCAGGTGCGGGTTTCTGGGGCAAATAAGGGCGGCGTGACTGTAGATGTTCAGGGAATGCGCGGCTTTATTCCCCGATCGCACTTAGTCGATCGCGATAACCTAGAATCGCTGATCGGTCAATCTTTGAGCGTTAATTTTTTGGAGGTCGATCGCGAACGAGAAAAACTCGTACTTTCCCAGCGGATGGCCACTCAATCCAATGCCTTCAAGGACTTGCAAATTGGTCAGTTGGTGGAAGGAAAAGTCAGCAGCATCAAGCCTTTTGGCGTGTTTGTGGACTTGGAAGGAGTTAGCGGTTTGCTGCACATCAAGCAAGTCAGCCAAAAATATATTGATAACCTTGGAAAGGTGTTTGCTCCCGGTCAACCCCTGAAAGCGATCGTGCTTGACCTCGATGAAAGTCGTGGCCGAATTTCACTTTCTACTCGGGTACTGGAAAATTACCCAGGGGAAATGGTGGATAAAATGGCGGATGTTATGGATACCGCAGAAGAGCGATCGGAACGTGCTAGAAAGACTCTTTCTTAAGTCTTGATCTAATTACAACCCCGACTTATTAAAGAAGTCGAGGTTGTAAGCTTTTGTGCATTTAAATTGTATGTTGAGGGCGGGGAAGATGCCCAACCCCTACTCCCCAAAAGAAGGAAAATTTATTTTACCATGCAATTTAAATGCGTATTAGCTTAAGAGTGCGATCGTTTTACGTTTAATTAAGGAATGAGAATTAAATAACTTCCACTCTTGAAAGTGGGACGGGCGGGACGCCCATCCCACAATAACAATTAAAATTGTAAGTTATTTAATTCGCGCTCCTAAGTTGATTTACTTATTTTGCATTTTATATCAACTTCTTATACCAGTTTCCAAAAAGAATCCCACTATAGCAATCCTCACATCATTTGTGAATTTCTTACGGACTCCCCGAACCCGCTCTGAGGGTTGGGGTGGGGTAAAAAATTTACGACTCCTGCAAGGATTGCTATATAGCCCACATTCCGCAGGTGGGATCGCGGGATCGAGTATTTTTAAAAGATGAGCAAAATTGAAGCGTCTGATATTAGAGTACAGGATCTTGACCACTGCGGTCTAATTGCTGGCATCTGTGATTCCATGGGATTAGTTGAACAACTCGCTCGACTGCTGGGTACTCACCCACAAGAAATCGTCACTCCCGGTCAAGCCATCAAAGCAATGATTTTGAATGGGTTGGGATTTGTCAGCGCCCCCCTGTACCTGTTGGAAAATTTTTTTGTCGGTAAGGTCACAGAACACTTGTTGGGAGAGGGTATCAGACCAGAACACTTAAATGATGACAGACTCGGGCGCGTTCTGGACAAAA
>NZ_JAUBTV010000155.1:0-6489 GCF_036705145.1 Microcoleus sp. B5-D4
AATTTAACAGGCTTCTCAATTCACATATCATTTTCAGTCTTTTTTGTCAAGTCATAATACTGAACCGACGCCCTAGGTCATATTGAACAGCTAATCGATTCAGGTGCGAGCCTAGAAGGTCTGAATAAAAAGCAATATAAAACCTTGCTAGTCCTCACAGAAGTCACTCGCCAACAACAGTGGTTATTTGATAACAATAAACAGAGCATTGAGGATAGAATAGTAAGTTTAAGTCAACCCCAGATTCGTCCTATTGTGAGAGGAAAAGCAGGAAAAAGCGTAGAGTTTGGAGCCAAAATATCAGCCAGTTGTTTTGAGGGATATGTATTTTTAGACCGGATGAGCTGGGATAACTTTAACGAATCAGGAGACTTAAAAACACAAGTAGAAGCATATCATAAATTCACAGGGTATTATCCAGAGTCAGTTCATGCAGATCGCATTTACCGAAATCGGGAAAACCGAGCATGGTGTAAAGAAAAAGGCATTAGGCTGAGTGGACCGCCATTAGGAAGACCGCCAGCAAATGTGAGTAAATCAAAAAAGAGGCAAGCGTTGGAAGATGAGAGGATTAGAAATGCCATTGAGGGCAAGTTTGGGCTCTTGAAACGAAGATTCGGTCTGAATCGAGTGATGGCAAAACTTGATAATACATCTGGTACAGTTATTGCAATTACTTTTTTGGTAATGAACCTTGCTACCTGGTGGCGCCGGGTTTTTTGTGTGTTTTTATGTCTATTTGGAAAAAGAACACCTGTTTTTGGCTTGAATATAATCTACAATTATAACGGGGTGGAATCAATGCCGAAACAACTTATATTTAACCAAGCTTGAATATATCGTGAGCTCCTGCTCTTGGTTGGCTATCGATTATTCAGCAAGCCCTAAGTAGATCAGCCGTTTCCTCAAATCGTTTCATCGAACGAGAGCCGCCAGAAACTTTCCGCTTAGTTACAGCTAACCGTAGAGAACGTTCGGCTTTATTATTATCTGGAGGAACCGAGGGGTCAGAGAGAAAATATCACCATTGTTCTGCCTTATCCCGTAAGGATTTGAGTAACAAACCTGCGGTAGAACCAACTTTGTTCAACCAAGTCTCCAAAGCAAGATTCAATCGTATTTTGAAATCAGTTGCCCATGAGTAGTATGTGAGTTGCTCCTTCGTCTTGCGCCACGACTCATGGGCGATAAAAGCTTCATCTATTAATGACAGAAATATTTGAGCGACTGCTGCATTATCATTGCCAGGAAGTACCAGCACTTTCTTAAAATGCCGCCGTAAATGGGCCAGACACTTCTGTTGGGCTGCGACTTTCACACCATTATAAACACTGAAATCATCTGAGCTTAAGACTCCCGCAAATTCTTTGCCCAGCATGGTTTCTAGTTCCACGCGCCCCCTGGTATCTGCGGCATGAAATAAACAGAATCCTTCGATACTAGCCGTCCATAGCCATTCTTTAACCCCCTTCCCCCTCCCCTGACAGGTGTAGGTTTTTTACGACTGGGTAGTATAAAGTCAATTAAACCAGGCGAAAATAAGGGTGATTCAACGAAACACGTGGCTGGGGAAAAACCCAAAATGCTGAAAAATAAGCTTCTCTTGGATTGGTCATGTATTGTCTCCAAACAAATGCCTCACCTCTCCATACCTCAAGCGATTGGCTTAGCGACTTGGAGCTTTGGTGTAGTCATGACCAAATCTAGCAGCTTAACCCAAGTTTCGCATTTTATCGCTGGGCTCAACGGAGAAAAGCCGAACACAGTCCGTCAGCGATTAAAAGAATGGTATCAAGAAGCCCCAGCTAAAAAAGGAGTTTATCGTCGTGAGCTGGATGTTAGTGGTTGTTTTGCTCCATTACTGTTGTGGGTGCTAAGTTTACTGCCGAAAAATGTTGAGGACATTGCCTTGGCATTGGATGCCACTAGCATCGGAGATAAATTTACAGTTCTGTCGATGAACATCTTATTGGGTGGGTCGGGAATTCCTGTAGCTTGGTGCATTGTCGGAGCCGAGGAGCCCGGAAGTTGGAAACCTCATTGGCAAAAACTGATTTGTGTTGTTCAAGGTGTGATTCCGGCAAACTTTAGGGTGATCGTTGCCGCTGACCGAGGATTGTATGCTGATTGGTTATATCAATTGATTGAAAGTGTGGGCTGGCATCCATTTCTACGTATCAACCATCAAGGAACTTATCGTCTGCCCTCTCAACAGACATGGCAGCCACTGGCACATTTGGTTCGTCAAGGTGGACAATCATGGTCTGCCGAAGTCGTGTGTTTTAAAACTAATCCTCTGTCTTGTACACTCTTAGCTCGTTGGGATCTAGACTACAAAGACCCCTGGTTGATTCTGACAGACTTCAAACCGGAAGAAGCAAACGTTCTCTGGTATGGACTACGTTCTTGTACCGAATGTGTTTACCGCGATTTCAAATCCGATGGCTGGCAATGGCATAATACACGTTTACTCTCACCACAACGAGCCGAACGAATGTGGTTAGTGCTAGCTGTTGCCACTTTATGGATGGTGATCCTGGGTGGCACTCATGAAAATCAATCACTTGCCTCAAATTTTCCACAACTTCCCCTTGGACATACTGCTTTAAATCTGCCTCAAGGCCTCAAAAAAGGGCGTCATTTGTCTTGTTTTCTTAAAGGATTTGTGACTTTGATGGCTAATTTACTCAACAATATTCCCATTCATCTGGAGCGTTGGAGTTCCTTCCCTCACACTCCTGTGGATGCCTTTTATGCTTGTAACTCCTCCTAGTTGTAAAAAACCTACACCTGTCAGATCACACACCGGGGGTGTTTCATCTACATGAACATTTGATTGTAGAGGTGCCCATTCCCACAGTGCTTTAATCGCTGGCTTGACTGCTGCTGCTACTCGTTGATTGGTTTTTTGGAGTGTTCCTACGGACACTTCTATCCTGCCGAGTTCCCACAATAACGAGCGTCAGCTTATCGTAGGAAAGATGTCCATAATTCCCCAGCCAGACTAAGAGTGCTTGAAGATTAACGCTCAAGTCTTGTCCTGGAACTATTCAAGCGGGGTGCTTCTCCTCTAACTAGTGCACCACATTCGAGGCATTTACACGATTGTGTTTGATATTCAACAACTTCGATTGGTTTTGCTACTAGACTTGCTACTTGCTGTCTATGAATGTTAATTACTCCACTTAATTCTTTACTGGGTAGTGCTTTTATGTAAAGGATAGAGGATAATAGCTCTATGCCAATCTTTTGAGGAGTCTCATGATGAAACCCTATTTGATTTGTCCCACTTGTGGTTCTGACGATGTGATGAAAAATGGTATGACTCGTCGCGGAAAACAAAACCATAAATGTCGTGACTGTGGTCGCCAGTTTGTCGAAAATCCTAAGTGGCAACCCAAAAACACCGACACCGGGCGCAAAAATTGAGTTGCTTCTCCTTGAACGGATTTCTCTTGCTGGCATTGCCCGAGTCCTGGGTGTTTCCTCTCTTCTGGCTTCAAAATTATGTAAACCACTTGTACACTGGCGTAAAACCCAAGGCTACAGTTATCCCAAAAGAAGTCGGAAAACACACCGTCCAAATGGATGAACTATGGTCCTTTGTAGACAACAAAGGGAATAAACAATGGGTTTGGTTAGCGATGGATGCCAAGACTCGGGAAGTGATCGGATGTCATATTGGAGACCGTTCCTTAAAGTCGGCTCTTGCATTATGGGATTCCCTACCGAGTGTCTATCGCCAATGTGCCAAGATTTATACCGATCATTGGGAGGCATATGCTGCGGTTTTACCGACTAAACGGCATCAGCCTGTGGGGAAAGAAAGCGGATTGACGAGTTACATTGAACGATTAAATAATACTCTCAGGCAGCGAATTTCGCGATTAGTCAGGAAGACATTATCGTTTTCTAAGAAGTTGGAGAATCATCAGGGTGCTATTTGGAATTTTATTCATGACTACAATCATCAAATCCGATTAGCAATGCTGAAAACTCAACCGACTCAATTTTCTCCATCCTTTACATAAAAGCACTACCCTTTACTGCCACAATTGAGACAGATGTCGGGTGAGCTAATTTCGGTTCTGTCTACTCGTGCAAACCCTTTTCGGGTTTTCCCGGGATGACCTGGTTGTCCACCTGGTTTCTTTTTTTGGTCTGCTTCTGGTTGGACTGTTGGTTTCTCTGATTTTTGGATCAGATCCGTTGATGGGGGCTTTGATGAAGTCTGACTGGTGGTTCGACTTTTCCCCGTAGCAATGGCTAGTTTTTCTTGTAATTCTTCAATAATTTTTTGCAGCCCCAGTACCATTTCCACCAGTTCAGCTTGGCTCAACTGCTGGATTTCGGTTTTTTTCTGCTCTCTGGTGGCTGCGGGCTTTTTCATTCGTTTATTTTACCAGCTTTTGACACTGAAGTTTTTTTGACCTGAATCCTTACAAATTAACTATCTTGAGTTTTACATGAGAAATTTCAATTCTAACAGAGGTAGAGTCAATAGATTTTTTAGAGGAATTATTTTATAGTGGAGGCATAAAAAAGGGGTAAGTTGTATGGGATTTACCAAGCTAGACTATTGCCAATATTTACTGAGTAGTCAGGTTAATTATACAATTACTAATCTAGCTGACCACTTAAAAAAGTGCAGCCATGATACGATAAATCGTTATTTAAGGAGGGAAAAATTAACTCCTCACTTAATCTGGGAAAATGTAAAAAACCTTTCTCTTGATATCTGAAAAAGCTGCCGTAATTTTTGATGATACAGTTTTAGATAAAAGTTATTCTCAAGAAATCGAAATTTCTCGTCGCCAATATAGTGGTAATGAACATCGAGTTATCGAGGGCATTGGGCTAGTTAACTGTGTATATGTTAATCGAGAAACTCAGGATTTTTGGATAATTGATTACCGGATTTACGCTCCAGAATCGGATGGAAAGTCTAAGCTGGATCATGTTAAGGATATGCTGAATAATTTAAAATCTCATAAATAAATTCCCTTTAGCACGGTCTTAATGGATGCTTGGTATGCCACCTCAGATTTAATGAAATTCATAGACGAACTAGGAAAAATCTACTATTGTCCGCTTTAAAAAAATCGGCTGGTAGATGATACTGATGGAGTCAACCCTTATCAAAGGATAGAAAATCTAAGTTGGAGTAAAGAAGAATTTAAAAGCGGGAAATTAATCAAAATTAAAAAATTTCCTCAAAATAAAAAAGTGAAATTATTCCGGGTAGAGGTCTCTACCGACCGCACGGACTTTATTGCCACAAACGATAAAGCTCAAAATTCTACTGAGGTTGTACAAAAAGAGTGTGGCCTGAGATGGAAGGTTGAGGAGTTTCATCGAGAAATTAAACAGTTAACGGGAATTGACAAGTGTCAATGTCGAAAAGCTCGCATTCAAAGAAATCATATTAGCTGTGCTATTTTAGTCTGGGTAAGGTTGAAGCATTTAGCGAGGAAAACTCACCAGACTGTTTATCAAATTAAGTACAAGTTACTCGGTAATTATTTAACCGAAGAACTTCGCAATCCTTCGGTCGCTATGACTTTAGTTTAAGTGGGTTTCAAGACAGCATATCGTATTTTTAGTCAGTTAGGGTCTAGATTGTTTTGGATTCTAGCAGGCGGGGCAATCACCCTTTAGCGGGTTGTAGTTCAAGATCCTCATAAACGCTATATATGGTGTTTATGCGTAAGTCCTGATCTTCATTAAAAGTCACATCTAAACTCCAATGCACTTGGTTTTCAATGCCCCAGTGTTGGCGAATAGCACGACCATTGAGCTGGGCATCTACTGGCAAAGAACTTAGGTAAAACTGCACCTCACGAGTGGTTTTGTTCCACAGATGACGAACTCTTAAGGGCGATCACAATAGTGCGTAATCCAGCAAGATGGTTCTTGCTTGTAAAGTCCGCCTAATTGGGCAACTGATACCGCCCAGACTTTTCGATTTTCTACGCGATGATGCCCCTTTTCGGTTCGGGAATCATAACTCATTTCACTTCCTATGAAGTTCTGAGTTTTTGCAGTTGCAAACCAGTCTTTTACTTGATTGTAAAGAGTGGGATGATTGCTTTTTAGTGCCACGACATAATCGGCTTTTTTCTGACGAATCAGTTGGACTATTTCTGTTTGAGTCCCCATCGCATCAATGGTGATAATCGCCCCGGCAATGTCGATTACTTCTAGTAGGGCTGGAATTGCTGTGATTTCATTGGAATGGTCTTGTACTTTGACTTGCCCGAGTACCAAACGCTGTCCGCTCGCCCAAGCTGTCACTAAATGTAAGTTTTTTAAACCTTTCTCTCGATCGTAAGAACCTCGCAAACTTTTGCCATCTATGGGGATGATTTCTTGGAAGACTGAACCCATAATTTGTTGCAACCATTGCGATAACCCCACATTCCGCAGGTGGGATCGCGGGATCGAGTATTTTTAAAAGATGAGCAAAATTGAAGCGTCTGATATTAGAGT
>NZ_JAUBTV010000156.1:0-6185 GCF_036705145.1 Microcoleus sp. B5-D4
ATGACGAGCGGGCTACCTGTGTATTTTGTTTGTTTTGTCAAGTACAATTTATACCAAATTAGATGAGCTTACCCTGAGATGTGAGTTCCGCCACTGGTTCGTCTTCAATAATTTCCCCCCTTCTCTTTAGTTCATCAAATGCAGCGTCAAATACTGCATTTAAAGCGGTTGTGGGTAAAGCTCCTATAATTTTAGTCAGCATTGCATTTAGCCTCATTCAGTTGCCTTGCTTTCGCATTTATATTAGCTAGTGTCAAACAATTACCAAGCTTACTTACCTCCTAGTGACGGTGCAAATTGATAGCTGTGGTTCGTGCTGTTGTCGATATTCTGATTACCTTGAACTACCGTGGGTGGTAAATCTTTTACGGCTTGCCGATAACCGTCGTGCCAGGACGATTGGGCTAAATAAACCAGCATAGCGGGAATAGCTGCAAACAGGAGTGATGCACAAATTACCGAGAGTTTATCTGACATAGTTGTTACCTCAAATCTTCGTTGCTGTGCTTAAAATCAGGAAGCGTCAAATGGTGGATGAACCTTTGCGTCAAGTCGTCACTGATTGCTGGTTGTTCAAGGTTAAACAACGAGTCACCACCGATTGCTGGTTTTTTGAGAGTCAAATTATCGCTAATTGTTGGCTGAGCTAGTATTAAATCGCTGGCAGCGAAAGATTCGTTTTCATCTGATACTTTGTTCATACTGCTTCCTTATTAACTATGATTCCCTTTCAGATTCAGAACATTCATAATCTTGTTGGTCAGTCTCGAATCGGTAGCAAACTCCGGGATAAGGGCATTCTCTCGGCCCTACACAATCAGGGGGGAAATATTTCTCTTTGGGCTGGCAAAGATTTTTATTTTCGTCTACCGCTTCTAAGTAAACATCGCTCTCAATAATGTTGTAAAGCGCACCATATCGATTGCTGTACAAATCGAGGTCTTTGATTTGACAAAATGCCAGACATTTGTTGTCGGGAGCGTATACAAAAACCGGCTGCTCTTCGTGCCATAACAAAACCTCTTTTTTGCGGATGTGAACTAACATCGCTGTACTCCTTAGCTCTATGTTTATGCCTTCTTGCTCAATCTGGTAACAGAATCTCGTTATCTGTCTTGCTAAAGATGACATTTTTGCCGTATTCTACACAGTAAGGCTTTAGTAACTGGTACTTTTCATCTCTGTCAGTAAACAGGATGTGTACCAGTTTTTGTTCTTGCCATCCTGATTGGCAGTGTTTAACTGTTGCCAAAACTTCTCTGATTTTCAAGCGCATCCTCCCACTAATACTGCTACTTCGCTCACTTGGCTAATTGCAGCCAGCTTAGATTTAACAACCCGCCACAATCTCAATCCAGGACACACTAAATACATTTCAATAAAACCGTAACTTTCCAACATCAGACAAACCTCATTAGCGCGATTGTTTCTTCAGCATAATTGCGATTGGGGGGCAATATAATGCCAGTTTTTTTAGGTTGCCTCCCCTGTTGTAGGCTCAGGAAAAAGATGAGATTCAGCAGCACCTTTTCCCTGTGAGCCTGCCTTAAAGCTAGGGCTTCCCCCAACTCT
The DNA here is from genome assembly GCF_036705145.1 of Microcoleus sp. B5-D4. NCBI lineage: Bacteria > Bacillati > Cyanobacteriota > Cyanophyceae > Oscillatoriales > Microcoleaceae > Microcoleus > Microcoleus sp. B5-D4. The sequence goes on from NZ_JAUBTV010000156.1 coordinate 1,573, forward strand.
CGGTGAGCGCCTACCAGAGTCCTGGTGAAATCCTCCGTGGCGGTACTGACTTGGTTGGTAAAACAGGCTTTGGGACGGGTAGATTGGCATCCCGCAAATCCAAGGGAGCTGCTTTTACCGCCGAGGTGAGAACGTTGAAATTACCTCGGATATTCGAGGCCATATCGCTCAAACCGTGGGTCAGATTTGCACTCAGAGAAATCTTAAAGGCATCTAGGATTTGGTCGCTAACGGCTCCGGCAACATCGGCCATCCCCAAGGATGCTTCGCGAGTCATTCCCTCAATTGCTTGGATTGCTCCGCTTTTCTCTTCCTCAGCATCGCGGTTTTGGTCGCTGGCGATCGCTTCTGAGTCGATGTCATTGCAGTATTCACCGCGTCCGTTCCGAGTTCCAACTACTTGTTTGAGTGCCAAACCGGGTGCAATTCGCTGATTCAGTACCAACTCGAAATACAGGTCGATTTCTGCGCTGTCATCAGGGTTCAAAAGAGAGTTTTGCCAATCGGGCTGTCCTAAAGCTTTGCGAGCGTTGGTTACGTCAGAAACTTTGTTGAGTCCCCATTTGGTTTTGATGTCGCGGCGGTCAATTATCGATTCGGTGTTCGCATTCATATTCATGGGTGGGTAATCCTTCTTCTTGGAGTCGCTGTCGAACAGTTGCAATGCAGTGGTGGGCTTCTTGTATCCAGGTTTCTAGGGTTAGCAAACAGTTCAAATGAAATGGAGAAAACGTGCGCCGGTAAGGCGGTCTTTGAAACTCCGGGCATTCTGCTTCCAAAAGCGCGAGTCGGGTTTTGAAAGTCGCTTCGGGCATCGGTTTTCCCCCTCTACCCAGAATTAGCCTTACCTCGGCTCGAAAGTAACTGAAATGCTTCCACTTGCCCCACCGACTGTTAAAAACTGCTACATCTACAGGCTTTCTAAGTGTTGGCATTCTCTGGTTAGCGGATTGTTAGCTACTTAGCCCGAAACTATGATTGTTTGGTTAGCTATTTGCAGAGTTGACCCGAAGTAGCTAACCAAGAATTAAAAAAAAATTATTGTCTCACCGGGACACCGAAGGATTTGGCATCCCAGATACCCCAGACTTCGCGGGCAGAGGAAACAGCACCCAGTAGCGCTTCTTCTGGCGATCGCCCGAACACTATAATCTGGCGCGGTGGATTGTACTTACGGGTGACGGTAACGCTCCACTTGAATTGATGGCTTCTGAGTGCTTTCATCGATCGTTCCTCCCATCACCCGGTGTAGGTGCTGTCGGTGCGTTGGATTCGCTTGATATTCGCCAACACAACGCGCTTGCTAGTTGGTTTTGTTCAACGCGGCAAAGAACTCGCACTGTGGGGAACCAAGCCTGCAAGTGAGATAAGTCGTTGTTGACAGTGCCGGAGTACGCTTGAAACGGGTCACTCTCCAAACAAACAAAGGTTCGGACAGCGTAGAGTTCATCTAAATTGAGTCCATCCAAGCGATTAATCAAGGATTCGAGGGAATACTTTCGGGGCGTTGTGTGTCCCGTCATCGCTTGTTCCCTCAGTTCCCACCAACTCATCACGTTGGCTCGTTCGGTGTCACACAAAATCTCATGTTTCCGAACGCAGATGTAAACAGGCTGTCCGTCTTCCTCTAGCGGGTTGTCTCGATCGTCCAACACGCGACCAGTGACGGTTTCAGGGCGAACGTCGGTCACTTCCATGCGTCCCATTGTGGTGGTGACACGGGGATTGGGTATTTCTACAAAGCTTGGTTGGGCGGGTTGCGATGGCTGCCCGTAATCTGCGAACATAAGGCTGCTCCTTGGTAGCTGGTGTTATCAGCGAATGGGAGAAGTCCTGGGAAAAGTGTTTGCACCACTGCACCAGGGCGTCATTCCCACACTAAAACCTGCGTTAGGGTCGGTCAAGGAGTTTACCGTATAATATCTGGTATTACTTTCCGGTGAATTACTAATGGGATTGTTTGAGGCGCTCGGCAATGATGGTGGAGAGTTCGGGATTGTTGCCCGCTGCGTCCAGGATAGAGCGGAGAGAATTGGCATAAGCGAGGGTGCGTTCGTACTGTTCGGGCATTTTCTCGAAATCAATGCCGCTTCCCCATTTACTCGAAATAGTCTCTGTTTGCACGGCTAGGATACGACTCAACAAGCGAACGCATTCCGCTCTATAGCCCCTAGTAGCTTCCATCTGGGCATCGGCATTGAACCACAGCCTACAAAACTCGCGTGCTTTCACAGGTTTTACAAATTTATCGATAGAACGTCTTTTTATTACCAACATAATTGTCCCTAGCTCACCTTATATCTTATGGTAAACTAGGGAGAAAGAATCGTTTGGATTTACACGATAATATCATGTAACGAATGGTTAAAACTCCACAGCGGTTTGTGAACAAAGCTCAGGCTTAGCAAAACCACAGCGTTGGCACAACACAGGACGCCCGCGACAACAATCAGCTAGTGTTCGAGTAAAGGTTCAACACGGAAGAAAGTATGACCGAATCAGTTAGAGCCGTTAGAGCCGGGCGTGCAAATAGGTTCTCTCACAGTCGATGGGTTTATGCTGCCAGATGGCTCGTATCGGATGAGCCAAACACAGGCGGCAGAATGTGTTGGTTTGTCAGAAAGAAACGCCAGTTTTTTTTTCAATCGTATTCAGTATCAGCATCGTCAAAGTGCTGACACTCAAGAAATTCAGTCAAATTCAGGCAAAAGAGGGCAAAGCCGTATCAAGGCTGTTTCTTTGGAGGAGGCGATTGACTACTGGGGGTATCAGGCAAGTAAAGGAAATTTGAAAGCTATTATCTTGCTTGAGGCTATTGGTGAACATGGGATTGCACACATTCCACCTAAAAATATAATTGTTCACTTTCAGAAGCCTGGGAGAAAAACAGCCAAGGAAAGCGAGTATGTGGAGAAGCTTCAGTCGAGGCTGAGAGGTGAGCGAGAGGTTCTAACCCCAGTAGGTGGTATTGACCTTCTAACTTCAACAGAGATTATTGAGGTTAAACAAGTTAAGCAATGGAAGTGTGCTGTGGGACAAGTGCTTGTTTATAGTGCTTACTACCCATCCCATCAGAAGCGTATTCATCTATTCGGTAGTTGCCATGAATCCTACTTGGGTTTGATTACCAATCACTGTTCAGTTTTTGGGATCACTGTCACATGGGAGTCTTGAAACAGCTTCGATCGCGAAAAGAACGCTCAAAAGCACTGAAGGCCCTGCTAGGAGAAGGTTATACGCCCGCGACTTCTGAAATAGAACCCGATGCAGGGCAAGTGCGTGGGGGTAGTCGAATTCGGGCTTTGCCGTTGGAAATTGTCGGAGCTTACTGGCTATGGCAAGCAGCACGAGGAAACAAGACAGCGTTAAGTCTGGTCATGTCTTTGCTGACTGAAACTCTCGAACGTCGCTTTGACGCTGCCTTCGGCGTTACCCGCACCGAGACTGAACGAAACGAGCTTCTGAGCCAACGAGTTCAAGAACTCGAACAGGATATTAGGGAAGCGTTTTGGGTTGACGATGAAGCCAGAGCCGAGCGCGACTACTTTGAGCGCCTGCTTAAGGAAAACGGCATCGACCCTTGGAGAATTCCGGGGGGTGAGGAGGAACCGGGCTAATGGCGCTGGGCAACAATTGGGATTTTTCGATTCCCAAATTCCTTGCCAGTCACCAATCTAAGCAACCCGTTGGAGTTTAAAATTTGAAGGGGCTCTTCAAAACAACCGAAAAGCCCGCAGCGACCAAACTCGACCCAAAAAAAAGAGTCCGCTATCTATAGAAGAGACGGCAGACAACTAAATAAAAAAACTTTAGATTCATCATAGTCTATTTCTGCCATTACCGCAGATTTTGCACCTTTGCACATTAACGGTAGTTAAAGCAGAGCCGTCTCTTCTACATTTAGCGGGTTTTTGCAATAAAAACCAGTTAGCACCGCTATGAGTAGCGAGAGAGGCATCTATGAACGTTGTACAGCAAATTCAATCTACCGCGTACCTTTGCCCCAAACACAAGACCCACATTGAGAGCCGGGGGCTGTTGAATAATTGGAGTTACGCCAACTGCCGAACCGTATCTGCGGATGAGGCATCAGTTTACTTGGGCTACGCGGCGAAGTCTGGCGGTATCCTGTTTGTGGGAAAAACAACACAATTTCAGTTCAGACCTGACAAACCTTGGAAATCCTCTGGCAGTAAAAAAGCACCCAAATACCGCACGCCCCTTGGTGAGTACGACGCATTCTTGCCCCAGCACCCCACCGACAAAAACTACTGGGAGCCAGAAAATCTCAAACAGCACTGCTACCGCATTAACGACCATCCCTATCTCCTGATTACCGAAGGGCCGTTCAAAGCAATATCGGGATGCAGCAACGACTTACCGACAATTGCATTGATGGGCATCAGCATGGGGCTGACTGCCAAGAAAAACGACTTGCAAGGTCAACGCTTTCTCGTTGCCATACTAGAACACTACGCTCGTGCCGGTTTTGGATTCATCATTGTCTTTGATGCAGATGCAGCGACCAATCCAAGCGTCATTTGGGAACAGCGGAAACTCGGCCGCCAGTTGCTTAAGTTTGGTGTCCCCGTTCGCAGCATTACTGCACAATG
>NZ_JAUBTV010000157.1:0-6161 GCF_036705145.1 Microcoleus sp. B5-D4
TATTTGGTATTTTATTCATCATTACAACTATGTTTTGAGCAAATGAATATCTAATCACTACATATTTATCACTACCCTTCAGATATCGTACATAGCGGCGTAGCAGGCTGGCCGATTCCGATGGCATGGTTAGTGACGCCAATAGTCCTGATACAGCGGAAACGATACCTGCTCGTAGTCGAGTCCGCACCGTGGCGGCTGCCACCGGGCACCCCTGCCAGCATTAAAGCCAAAATTCAAGCTTACATATACGAAACATTGAATCGCTGGTGCATAAACAGCGCCGACTTGACAATCTTTACACAGGGAGAATATCAGCAAAGTTTATTAAAAAAACGACACAACAAAAGTCACATAATTCACGCTTCGTGGATAGATGAAGAAAATATCATTTCGGAAGCAGAGGCGACTAAAATATGGCAGGAAAAACTGTCAGCCTCGCCCAAACAACTAAAAATTCTATTTGCGGGCAGATTGCATCCCAATAAAGGCTTGTTAGTTCTCCTAGAAGCAATGAAAATCTTGGACGAGCAAAACATTGCCGTCAAGCTGGACATACTAGGTGAAGGCGAACTGTTAAGCAACTGCCAAGCAGCAGGCAAGGCGATGCAAAAATCGGTACAAATCGAACTTTTGGGAACTATTCCTTACGGCAGAGAATTCTTCGGGCGGCTGCAACAATATCATGCTGTTGTGGTTCCCAGCATCTCGGACGAGCAGCCCAGAATCGTATACGATGCTTATTCCCAGGCCGTACCTGTACTGGCAAACAACACAGCCGGACTCCGCGACTGCATCGAAAACGGCATCACAGGTTCGATCGCTAATTGCAATGACCCCGTTGCTTTAGCAAACTTGCTCAAACAGTCGGGAGAAAACTTGAACCTACTTCAAAATATGGGCATGGCAGCTCTGAACAAGGCTCGCAGCCTGACTCACGAAGAAATGCACCGGCAGCGGTGGCAGCTTTTGTTAATGATGTTGGAGCAATTAAAAAAGTAGGCGATACCTGCACTGCGGGCGATCGCTCCAGCTTGCCAGATCGGTACAACTTGAGCTAAAAAGTTGTTACACAAACAACGGTACTTATGTCGAAGGCCAGCGAGTCCAATCATCCCTATCCACTGCTGGTTGTCATTGTTAACTACCGAACCTCTAGTTTGACAATTGACTGCTTGCGCTCTCTAGTTAGCGAAGTCCAATCGCTGCCCGGTATGCGAGTTGTAGTTGGCGACAATGCTTCAGGCGATCGATCCGTCGAAGAAATTAGTAGTGCGATCGCCTCAGAAGGCTGGAATGAATGGGCATCCTTCGTTCCCCTAGACCGTAACGGCGGATTTGCCTTCGGCAACAACGCCCTGATCCGTCCCGCCCTCCAATCCACCAATCCCCCCCCTTACTTCCTGCTGCTCAACCCAGACACCATAGTTCGCCCCGGTGCCTTAAAAGCCTTGGTCGATTTCATGGACACTCATCCCGAAGCCGGAATCGCCGGCAGCCGCTTGGAAGACCCCGACGGCACGCCCCAGGAGTCAGCTTTTCGGTTTCACAACATCTTGACCGAACTCGATTTTGGTTGGCGGACAGGCTTTATATCGAAGTTATTAGCCAACTGGACCGCAGCGCCTCCCATTTCCCAAGAAACCTGTCAAACTGATTGGGTAGCTGGAGCCAGCATGATCGTCCGTCGCGAAGTATTTGAAAAGATTGGCTTGATGGATGAAGCTTATTTCATGTACTGCGAAGAAATGGACTTTTGTCTGCAAGCGAACAAAGCTGGCTGGAGTTGCTGGTACGTACCCGAAAGTCGCGTTGTGCACTTAGTCGGCCAAAGCTCAGGCGTCACTGACACCAAAAAGCCCGCCAAGCGGCTGCCTACCTATTGGTTTGATTCCCGGCGTAGGTACTTTATCAAAAACTACGGCTTGGTTTACACAGCATTAACTGATGTATCTTGGGCTTCGGGTTTTGCAGCTTGGAGGGTGCGCCGCGTACTTCAAGGCAAACCAGATGGCGATCCACCACAATTGCTGAGGGATTTTGTATTAAATAGTGTATTTTTTAAGGGGGGTAAGATTGAAAAATCCAAAAACTTTTAAAGGGAGTTGGTAAATCGGTCAAAGCCAACTAAACCAGGTTAACCTAGGCAAGGAAAATATTTTATGATGCAGCCTAGAAATTAGTATTCTCGATCAATAAAACCGGATTGCTCCTTTCTCAAAAACCTGATATACCCATTAACATCGTCGGCATCTAGCAATAGAGTAAACAAGAAATAGTGTGAATTAGAGCTTATGGTAATTGAGCAAAACTTAATCACGAGTGAAAATCAAGTAGAAGAAGCCAGGCTGGGATTGTGGCAGCAAATTAAAGAAGACTGGATTGCTCATGGTCGAGATTGGACAAAACCGGGATTTCGCGCCGTAGCAGTGCAGCGTTTTGGCGTCTGGAGAATGCAGGTAGAACCGAAATTACTGCGAGCTCCTTTGAGCATTATTTATCGATCGCTCTACCGAAAAGTCCGCAATAGTTACGGGATAGATTTGCCTTACACTGTGAAGCTCGGTCGTCGCGTGGTGATTGAACATCAAAACGCTATTATTATTCACGGATATTGTAAAATCGGCGACGACTGCATTATCCGCCAAGGTGTAACGTTGGGAAACCGCTATTTGGACAAACCGCTAGAATCCCCTCAATTGGGCGATCGGGTGAACGTCGGGGCTGGTGCAAAAATCCTCGGAAAAGTAAACTTGGGAGACGACGTAAATATCGGTGCCAATGCTGTAGTTTTATCAGACATTCCAGCCGGTCAAACTGCCGTTGGTATCCCAGCCAAAATTATCAAATCCCGCCCTGCTGAAAACAATACTTAAATCATTGTCTTCCTTGTGCCTTTTTCTTCCTCCTATAACTCTGCGGAGATTCAATCAATCTACCTACTCAAGTTAGAGATGCCTGTTAAGCTAAAATTCACAAATAAGCACAATTGTCAACTTCATCAAAATATTGCACAAACAATGGTTGAGTCAATCACTAAGCCAATCCTTTCTGCTACAGAAGCAGACTGGAGCCGCGAAAAATCTAGCAAGTGGTGGGAACCCAGTCGCCAACTGCTCAAATCTATCCGCAACTATCAAAAGTGGCAGAAGCAGGGTGGGATTTTAGGCTATTTTTTATGCCGTTTGAACATCATCGAGTATCGATTCTGGAGCGTTGTAACTGCTACAGACATCCCTTTAAACTGCCACATACAAGGAGGACTGCTGCTGCCTCATCCTAATGGGATTGTCATTCATCCCAGTGCTTGCATTGACCCTAACTGTCTGATTCTTCAACAGGTGAAAATTGTTGCTGATGTCATGTCAAAATCGGCGGTCACGTCGATATCGGTGCAGGAGCGAAAATTATTCGCTCCGTAACGAGCGGCGATCATGCTTTGATTGGTGCTAATGCTGTGGTGATTTGTGACGTGCCACCAGGTGCAACCGCACTCGGAATTCCAGCAAAAATCATCGAAAGCAAGACCCATAAACTATGATAAAAATTATAGAAGTCGCATAAAAAATAGCAAATTAGCTCGACTTTTATTAAATTACAATAACTACTCAGTAGTTGAATTTAACAAGTAAAAATTGAAAAAAAGTGGATTGGTTGCCAACAGCTAGGATGTGGGATTTAAAAAATAACAAAAACCCGTGGCTTTTAGTTGCGGGAGCGCCCAAAACCTCAAGTTTTCCCCCTCACTTTTCCAGCGGGTTTCAATCTTTCGAGTACCAACTCAGCGCGCCTCCGTGCAACTTTTTCCCACGTAAATTCCTGTGCCCGCTCGCGGGCAGAGTCACTCATCCGAAGCCGCAACAGGGCACAACCAGCTAAATGTTGCAAGCCTGCGACTAGCGCTTTTTCATCATAGGGCGAAACAATTATGCCATCTTTACCATCTCGGATAACGCTACCCCCTCCCAGAGGTGAAGTTAAAACTGGCAAACCGTTAGCCATCGCTTCATAAGTAACCAGCGGACTGCCTTCTTCCAAACTGGGAAAAGCCAAAAAGTCAGCTTCGCGATCAGCCAAGGCAATATTGCTGGTGTAATCTTGATAAATCACGTCAGAGCGGTCTAAAATATCTTTACAAATTTCTGGAAGGGTCCCTTACCTCTTTCCCTAAAGTGGCAGTCTGCCTTGAATTCCTGATTTTTTCCACGCCAGTAAAAGCAAGTGAACGTTTTTCCTAACGCAAATAGATCCCACCAACAAAACAGTAAGAGTTTCTGACACCAACTTCTTTTGCGAAATATCCGCAAAACGCTTTGGAGACCAGCCATAACTGGTTGAGATCAATTTGCGATCTGGAACTCCTGATTCGAGATAAGATTTTCTTACCTCTGGACTGGGACAAAAAATCAAATCAGCCAGACTTATTTCTTGATCTTCTCGCTGGATCATATTGTCAGTAACTCTGTGTTGGGGCTGCACTCCTAAGAGATGCAAAGCATCGTCAAGAATCCTTTTTGCCTTCCGTGTATGGCAGTTAAATCGTTGGACGAAAATATTTTTGCCCTCATTCTTAACTTTTCTTAAGGTTTCTAATGAAGTGGGGGGTCACAAATAAGCGACATCATAATCTTTGAGTTTTTGCATAAAACTTTTCTCTGGTTTAGCTCTAGGAGCATCGGGAGTTGGCTGATAAAACCATTGGAGAACTCTAGGAACTGCCTCAACAAGATTAGGTCTGCGACACGGGGGGCGCAACTCGGAACTATCATGCTGCCCTGCAATTCCGGTTCCGTCCACTGTTGGCATAATGAAAGAAATATATGAGTAACTCCCGGATTTTGACAGTGATGCCAAACAAACAAGCTATCTTTACCATTTATAATTTCCCTCCTCATCATAGTTATCTGGTAGTAACATCTGAAAACAGAAAATTATTCGTATGTGGTATGGTAAAGTGGGTGTAGTTGCAGGACAAAAAATCAAATATTATTAGGCGTAAAATTCAAGAGGTAAACCTTGAAACAAATTGGATTAGTAGCGATCGGACGAAATGAAGGGCAGCGGCTCGGCCAATGCCTAGTCTCGGCCATAGACAAAGTTGCCCGCGTCATCTATGTCGATTCCGGCTCAACAGACGGTAGCCTAGAGTTAGCCCGATCGCTCGGAGCCGATACAGTAGAACTAGACTTATCTATACCGTTTACCGCAGCACGCGCCAGAAACGAAGGCTTTGCTCGCTTGCTGGAACTAGCACCAGACATCGAATTTGTCCAATTTGTGGACGGTGACTGCGAAGTAGTTGATGGATGGATCGATCGAGCCTACAGCGAACTCACAGCCAAACCCAACGTAGCAGCAGTGTGCGGGCGCAGGCGCGAACGATACCCCGAAGCCACCATCTACAACCAACTGTGCGACATCGAGTGGGATACCCCCATCGGCGAAACCAAAGCCTGCGGTGGCGATTTCATGATGCGCGCCGCAGCATTTCAGCAAGTCGGCGGTTTCAATCCGGCACTCATCGCCGGCGAAGAACCAGAAATGTGCGTGCGGTTGCGCCAAAAAGGTGGGAAAATCCTCCGCTTAGACGCAGAAATGACCCTGCACGACGCGCAAATGACCAGTTTCGCTCAGTGGTGGAAGCGGGCTCAAAGAGCGGGTCACGCCTATGCCGAGGGTTCCTGGATGCACGGAAGCGAACCAGAGCGCCATTGGGTCAAAGAAACCCGAAGCACCTGGTTTTGGGGCTTAGTCTTACCAGCCCTAGCCTTGGCAATGACATGGCCGACAAAAGGCTGGAGCTTGTTACTATTGAGTGGCTACCCCTTAGCAGCCTATCGCACCTATAACTATTATATAAAGCATCGGGATATCGCCACTAAAGACGCTGCCATCTACGCTTTGTCTTGCGTATTAGCCAAATTTCCCCAGCTACAAGGTCAAATCCAGTTTCACCAGCGCCGATTGCTGGGGCAGCAGAGCAAACTAATCGAATACAAAACAACCAACTCTATTAATTCAGCCAGCTAGAATTACAGCTAACGTCCCAGAAAGTCAGCCCCTCAGTAGCAAACAAATGAGTAATAAAACCCACATTCCGCAGATATTTAGACAAATTTAATAGTTTTAAATTGGGAGGCATAAAGCCATGGAATCAATAT
>NZ_JAUBTV010000158.1:0-5972 GCF_036705145.1 Microcoleus sp. B5-D4
CTTGCTAAGGGGGGGAGAAGAGAACTCTTGCTTCCCCCCCTTACTAAGGGGGGGACTGAGGGGGGGTTCCATCGCCCCTGGAGAATTGAAATCTTGCTTCCCCCCCTTAGCAAGGGGGGGACTGAGGGGGGGTTCCATCGCACCTTCGGAACCTAAAATTTCCCAAACAACCGGCAAAACATCCAATCTCGGTTTAGGGCACTGGTGAGCGAGAATTAAAGAAGCCCGATCGCCCTTTTCCAGATTTTGCCCGAATTCTGGATTTAACAGCAATTCTAATCCCGCGCGGGAGGCTCCGTGAACCCCAGTAGCCACAATCGCCCAGCCCGATCGCGCATTTGACCGACTAATGGTACGATCGCACTCAACCTCCCCAAAAGCAGTAATCGCCACAGTCACAACGGGCGATCGCACAACATCCCCACCGACGATCGGCGTATCATATTCTTGCAAGCAAGCCGTCATCCCCCGATAAAACTCTTCAACCCACTCCACAGCCGTATCCGCCGCCACAGCGAGGGCTACAGTCACCGCCAAAGGTGTTGCTCCCATCGCAGCCAGATCCGACAAATTTGCCGCTGCGGCGCGCCATCCTGCGTAATAAGGCCCCGTAGTTCGATCGCTAAAATGCACTCCCTCCACTAACATATCGGTAGTGATAGCCAGAGATTGGTTGGGATTTGTAGGCATGACAGCGCAATCATCACCCACTATCTCTGCGGGGCAGAATTTTTGCAATATTCTTAAAAGGCCTTGTTCACCGATATCTTTAACTTGCATAAATTTGAATTAGTCGATCGCACTTTCTCACTTCACCATTCCTTACCCGAACTCGGCGGCAGGCGCAACCTAGGAAACCTATAAAAAGTATCCCCTTCATCATCTACCTCTAAAATCGCCGAAAAAATCTTAACTTGCCGAGTTAAATACTGCTGAGCAACTTCAGCCTCAACCCTAGCACTAGCTGCCAGTTGAATCAGCGAAATTTGACTGTTTTGAGTTTCCAACAACTGATAAAAAGCCTCATCCAACCGCTGCTTTTGCTTGTTTTCATTCACATTTTTTACAATCAACAAGCCTGCGAATCCGCCCAAACCCATTACCAATAAAAATTGTAAAATAGCCATATTATCGATTGAATTCCTATTTTCAATAACGAAACTATAAAAATTATCTCTTCTTCCAGCCTGATTCCGGCGGGCTTTGTCTGTGTAAAAGTGATTTCAATCGCCGTCATCTGTATTTAGAAAAAATTTCAATGCCTGTCACTATTGATTTTTTCAGCCCGCGCAGGCGGGCTTTGTTTCTGTAAAAGCGATTTCAATCGCCGTCACTTTCGTGTAAAAGCGATTTCAATCGCCGTCATTAATTAAACTTGAGGTCGCACCAAATTTTCGATTCCTTTAACTACCTTAGCAGATACAATCTTGTCTCCCTGCTTCAGTTGCTCCAAAACTTCTTTTCCTTCAATCATGTAACCAAAAACAGCATAGCGGCCGTCCAACAGATTCAGACCAGCGGGCGTGAGTTCAGGTTCAAACAAGAAAAAGAAAAACTGAGAAGAAGCGCTATCAGGGTCAGTTTCTGTACGGGCCATAGCCACAGTACCGAAAGCAGAAAAAGGCAAAACAGGTTCGTCGCGATAACGCCCCGCATCTTCTAGAGTAATCCCGTAAATAGGTTCTTTTTCCTCCCTGACGAGCACTTCTAGCGGTATATTCCGGTATTTGCCAGTAGCTGGGTCAATAAAACCCTCTTCCTTGCCTTCGGGGTCTCCCGTTTGCAAAACGTAGGATTCTTCCGATCGAATAAACGGCAAACCGTCATAAAAACCTCGATCGACCAAATCCACAAAATTACCAGCCGTAACCGGGGCGCTGTAGCCGTCAAGCACAACAGTAATTTCCCCTTTTTCAGTTTGTACAGCCACAGTAGCGCGCCCTTTCAGTTGAGGCAGATTAGCATACTTGGCAGGCACTTCAAACGGAAACTTTGTCACCATCAACTCTTCGATTTCGCCTACCGAACCCAGGATTGTGGCTTTCAAGTCAATCACTTTGTCCCTGTCTTTAGCCTCAACAGCCTTTTCCAGTTGAGCAATTCCCTCCTTGGCTTGTGCAACTAGCGCCTCAGCTTGCGGCTTTTTGGCGTCGGGAATACTCTCTAAAAGGTCAGATTCCCGGAGGTTGAGAATCCTGGAAGCCTTACTGACATCGCTGCTAATAGGCCCCCAACGTTTAGACCGTATGTGGTTGCCAATGTCTTCGAGACTGATTTGCAAATCTCGTACAGTCTGATTGTCAATAGGTAAAGCGAAGCGCAGCAGCGCCCGGCCGTCCGTAATCGCATTCCCCGCAGGCATACTGCTGCTGGGCCGTTTGGCATGGGAGACTGCACTGAAACTCAGTCCGAGAGTGAACAGCAAGAGCGCTAAAGCAAGGGTTTTGACCCAGCGCTTGCACGTATCGATCGAGAAATTAGGCCAATGCAACATAACTTTAACTTTTATTGCCTCTATTATCTTCCCACAGCGCTGCCCGCCCGCCTTTGCTGCTACCCATCTAAAGTGTCTGTTCGTTCGGCTGGGGAGGAGTTGCCCACTAACAACACTCAACAGTCAACTGACAACTGACAACTGCCCACTGCCCACTGCCATTAACATTTCAGTACAGCACTTGCTCCCTTTGAACGGTAAAATAAAATGCCAATTGCTTTTTGATGCCGTCAGCTAGACTGCGGCTTTAACCTGACCCGCTCAAAAACGGATACAATCCCCAGACTCCTGTCGTGGAGAGATCAAAATTTTAGACCAAGGTTCAATCTCCCAAATTCATCTGTGGAGTAAATCTAAAATCTAAAATCTAAAATCTAAAATCGACTGACTGTAGTTCCCCCGTGCCGCCAAGGCGACGGGATTGCCCGCAAAAATTTATATGATTTCCAGTAACGACTTTCGACCAGGTGTTTCAATTGAATGGAATAACGGCGTGTGGCGGGTTATCGAATTCCTCCACGTCAAGCCAGGAAAAGGCTCGGCTTTCGTGCGGACAAAATTAAAAAACGTCCAAACCGGAAACGTAGTAGAACAAACCTTCCGGGCGGGCGAGACTATGCCTCAAGCCAACCTGGAAAAGAGTGTGATGCAGCATACCTATAAAGAGGGCGACGAGTTCGTCTTTATGGATATGGAAACTTACGAGGAAAGTCGCCTCAATGCTAAGCAAATAGGCGATCGAGTCAAGTACCTCAGTGAAGGGATGGAAGTCAGCATCCTGCGCTGGAACGACCAAATCATGGAAGTGGAACTTCCCAACTCTGTTGTCTTGGAAGTGCTGCAAACCGATCCGGGAGTCAAAGGAGATACTGCCACTGGTGGCAGCAAACCCGCGATCGTCTCCACCGGAGCTCAGGTTATGGTGCCTCTATTTATTTCCATTGGAGAACGGATTCGGATTGATACTCGTGAAGACAAGTACCTCGGCCGAGAGTAGAAAGGAGGGAGGAAAAGGGAGTTTTTAGTTTTTAGTTCTGAGTTATGAGTTAAAGAGTTATAAATTCAATACTCATCGCTCACAGCTTAAAAACTATCCCTTTTTCCTCCAAAATCGTTGATGCTCATAGCTTCGCCGGATTCTGAATTTTCAATTTTCAATTCTCAATTTTCAATTATTAATTACCCTTGAATCTGCTGTGCAACTAGACTTAAACCAGCTTTGTGACCTGCTAACTGTATTAGACAAAACTGGCATTTCGGAACTGACCTTAAAAAGTGGGGATATTGAACTGACAGTACGCAAAGGCATTCTGGCAAGTTCACCAGCCACCTCTGCTGCGCTCCCTGCTGCCGTGACGACAGTCGCTCCGATCGCCTTGGGCGCGGTTCCTAGCCCCACCTTAGCCTCACCTCCTGCTGTTGACCAAAATTTAGCAGCGGATCTGGCTGCCCCTGTACCCGTCGCCCCTGTCGCCGCACCTGCTGCCGTACCTGCTTCTGTCGATACGAAATGGGTGCCAATTATCTCGCCGATGGTAGGAACCTTTTATCGCGCTGCTGCTCCTGACGAGCCTCCTTTTGTCAATGTGGGCGATCGCATCAAGGTCGGCCAGACAGTCTGTATTATCGAAGCGATGAAGCTGATGAACGAGATCGATGCTGATGAAGTCTCCGGTCAAGTGATGGAAATTTTAGTTCAAAATGGCGAACCTGTCGAATACGGTCAAGTGTTGATGCGAATTAATCCGGATTGAAGGATTACTTTATTGTTATGGACAGAATAAATGCTAATATTTCCCGATCACTTCTCTCCGGTGAGTTTGATGAAGTCATCCCAGCCTGTCCCGCAAGAGGTTGTGCAACAAGTTGCTGAGTATTTCAGTATTTTGAGCGAACCCATGCGTTTACGAATTTTGAACTTGCTTCGCGACGGCGAAAAATGCGTGCAAGAATTGGTGGAAGCTACTCAAACGAGTCAAGCCAATGTTTCTAAGCACCTAAAACTCATGCTCCAAGCTGGTATCCTCACTCGCCGGAGTGAAGGAACTTCAGCTTATTATAAGGTGCAAGATGAGTTAATTTTTGAGCTGTGTAATATGGTGTGCGATCGGCTTGCCAGCCGGATCGAACAGCAAGCCCTACACTTTCGGGCATTTAGTCTAACTACCAAGCACTGAAAATTAGTCCCCAGCCCCAGTCAATCGATTTGAGATTTGAGATTTGAGATTTTAGATTGACTTGCGCGAGATAAATGCTCTTTCTTGAGGATTTTCGATTTTCGATTTGGGATTGATTCCACGGATAAATCACGTGGCGGGTACCACCTTTGAAATTCGTGGTCATGAGTCATCAGCCATGAGTCATAAGTTATCAATCCCTACTCTCTGCCTTCAGACCGATGACTAATGACTCCTAACTAATGACTCCTAACTAATGACTCATAATTACTAAAGGGGAAAATTTTTGTCAAAACTTTGGCGGGTACTCGGCTGAGCCACCTCCAAACCTTCGCCCCCTAAAAGTTCTAAAGGCTTACCTTCCACCGAAATCCAAACCTTGGTATTCGGTTGTAAACTCGTAGCCGTATAGATAACTTGCCCTAACCGGCCAGTCATCGAATTGCTCCCTCCCCCCGCAGTAAATTCTGCCGACAAATCGACATAAACTCCGTCATTCTTAACACTCAAACCCCTGAGTTTTGTCCCATTAGGGATTTCGCTAGAAACAGTTGCATCCTTGGGCCCAGCCAACAAACTGTTAAAAGCAGCTTGTAAAGCTACATCAGGCTTGTCAGCTTGTTTGACAGCTACTTTCGTAGGAACTCCCTCAAATTTGCCGCTGGCATCTTTAACCCAGTAGACTTGCACTGTCTGGACATCAGTCTGCGGCAAAGGCTTTGGCTGCGGCGACTTTGGGATCAGAGCGTTAGGCGTCTGAACCTGCGGCGTCTGAACCTGTGGCGTCTGAACCTGTGGCACTTGTACAGGATTTGGAGGGGGTACAGGGATCACTACAGCAGGAGATTCCGCAGGACTTGGGGACAGCGGCTGAGTCGTAGTTTGAGCAGAAGACTGCGTATCTGCGGGGCTGGGCGAACGGTTCGCTGTCCACCAGGCAATGCCCCCTCCCGTCAGTAAAGCCAACCCGCAAACACCGGCAATGACGGCTGTGGAGACGCGGCGTACTTCTTGTCCATCTTTCATAATACAAATTCTCCTTACAGATAGAGCGCTTGGGACGGTGAGGAGCGACTCTTGATCAGCTACATTTGTCTATGGTTAGATTCTGGAATTGACACAATTGCATTGCTGCTAGCGAACACTTTATAGCAAGCCCAACATATTCTGAATCCGACTATTGGAATCCTAGACCATAATATAAGATTTCGCCCGTGGAGTATGTCACCAAAAAACTGGGTCTGAAGCCCCGTCCTTATAGGACGGCTTTACATTGAATTAAATCCCCTTTCGGGGTCGGA
>NZ_JAUBTV010000159.1:0-5650 GCF_036705145.1 Microcoleus sp. B5-D4
AATAACTTCCACAAGTTTGTGGGATGGGCGACCCGCCCGTCCAAAAAAGACGGGCGGGACGTCCATCCCACAATAACAATTAAAATTGTAAGTTATTTAATTCGCGATCCTTAGATGGAATAAAAAAGTGGAAAGGACTTGGCATCTTTCGGCTTTACGAACACTCTTTGCTGGGGCTGCAAGTTCAAGCTATCGAATCTTTCTCTAGTCAAATTAGCGTTTACTACTTGACCATCATCTAAGGTTAATTCTACCTGTATTTCCCATCCCAAATGAATCAAGCGACTGATTCTTGCAGGCACTGTTGCACTATTTTCTGTAGTTTCAATTACTACGTCGTGAGGGCGCAAGAAAATCTCTGGGTTGGCTGAGTCAAAGCCGTTGTCTTGAAACATTCTGGAACTACTGGGCAATACATTGACTGGCCCGATAAAACTCATTACGAAGGCACTAGCGGGATGGTCGTAAATTTCTGCGGGTGTGCCGACTTGTTCGATTTTACCTTTATTCATTACTGTAATTCGATCGGCAACTTCCATCGCTTCTTCTTGATCGTGCGTCACAAAGACTGTGGTAACGTGAACTTCGTCGTGCAGTCGCCGCAACCAAGCACGCAAATCTTTGCGAACTTTGGCATCGAGAGCTCCAAAAGGTTCGTCTAGCAGTAACACTTTCGGTTCCACAGCCAGGGCTCTGGCGAGGGCCACCCGCTGCCGCTGGCCTCCTGAAAGTTGCGACGGGTATCTATCGCCCAATCCTGCCAATTGCACTAAATTCAACAATTCTTCTACCCGCGATTTGACTTTCGCGGGCGGTGTTTTCTGAATTTGCAGCCCGAAAGCGATGTTTTTTCGCACTGTCATGTGCTTGAATAGCGCGTAGTGCTGAAACACGAACCCAATTTTGCGGTCTTGGACGCTAGTATTGGTAGCATCTTGGCCTGTCAGCCAGATTTTGCCAGAGTCGGGCATTTCTAAACCCGCAATCAGTCGCAGCAGTGTAGACTTGCCGGAACCAGACGGGCCCAGCAATGCGACTAGGGAACCCGATTCAATTTCTAAGCTGACTCGATCGAGTGCTTGGAAACTGCCAAACTGTTTTGATACGTTTTCTACAACGATGCCCATAGGTAGGAAGGAAGAGGGAAGAGGGAAGAGGTTCGAGGCAGGATACAGGAAGCAAGAGGCAAGAGGCAAGAGGGAAAAATGTTAATCTCCGGTTTGTGGATGGGTTAATGTAAGTTTTTTTATAGCACGATCGCACATCAGTTTGTTAATTTTAGGGTTTTGGCGATCAGTCAGTCGATTTTAGATTTTAGATTTTAGATTTTAGATTTACTTGCAGCGCAGTGAATCTGGAAGATGGAACTTTGGTCTAAAATTTTGGGATCTCCAGGGCTTTGTATGGGTTTTGGGCGGGGTCAATCGATTTTAGATTTTAGATTTTAGATTTTAGATTAAATGATTGAAGCATTGACCCCACGGATAAATCCGGGGGCTTGTGTATTGGATACAGGTTTTTTATTTCTGGGTCCTGAGTCTGCGCGTTGGAATGAATCACGTGGCGGGTATCCTGGATGCTTTCGGTCAAACAGCGGAAAATTAACAAAAATGCACCTCCAAAACAAAACAACACAATTCTTTGCCACCAAAGTTGGCGTTTGGTACTACAATGCAGCAAAAGTTCAAGCGTTTTTGACTTCAACGGCTGAGGGGATAAAGGAAAATGGGAGATGTTGGACGTGTGCCTGTAGGAATTATCGGCGCTTCAGGGTACGGCGGCGTGCAACTTGTGCGACTGCTGGCGGACCACCCGGCGGCTGAAGTAGTTTATTTGGGCGGGGATAGCAGTGCAGGAAAACCTTATTCCAGCCTTTATCCGCACCTGACTAACTGCATTGATTTGACAGTCGAGGCGATCGACCTAGACAAAATAGCGGCAAAATGCGAAGTTGTGTTTCTGTCGCTGCCAAACGGTTTAGCTTGCAAAATGGCACCGACGCTGATAGAAAAAGGCTGCAAAGTCTTGGATTTGTCGGCTGACTACAGATTTGAAAATCTGGAAACTTACAAAGCTTGGTACGGGGGCGAGCGATCGGACTCTGCTTTAGCTGCAACGGCTGTTTACGGTTTGCCAGAATTGTACCGCGATCGAATTAAAGGCGCTCAGTTAGTAGGCTGTGCCGGCTGCTACGTCACTGCTAGTTTATTAGCCCTGGCACCTTTGCTCAAACAAGGTCTCATTGTGCCAGAAACAGCAATTATCGACGCCAAATCCGGTGCTTCGGGAGGGGGCCGCAAAGCCGAAGTTAATCTGTTGTTGGCTGAAGCAGAGGGTTCTCTAGGGGCTTACGGCGTTGGCCGCCACCGCCACACGCCAGAAATCGAGCAAATTTGCAGCGATTTAGCGGGACACGATATTAAAGTTCAGTTTACTCCTCACCTCATTCCGATGGTGCGCGGAATTCTGGCGACTGTGTACGCAACTTTGCGTGATCCGGGTTTGGTGCGGGAAGATTTAATCACAATTTTCAGCGCTTTTTACCGCAATTGTCCTTGGGTAAAAGTGTTACCGGCGGGAGTTTATCCACAAACAAAATGGGCTTGTGGCACAAATCTGTGTTACATCGGTGTGGAAGTCGATCCGCGTACTGACAGGGTGATTGTGCTATCGGCGATCGACAATTTAATTAAGGGACAAGCCGGTCAAGGCATCCAGTGCATGAACTTGATGATGGGTTGGGAAGAAACTTTGGGTTTGCCACAATTGGCTTTCTATCCTTAATTGGTAATTGGGCATTGGGCATTGGGCATTGGGCATGGGGCATTGGTGATGGGTGATGGGTGGGGGCGGGTTTACGAGATTGTTGGTTTTAGGCAATTATTTCTGGTAAAACCCGCCCCTACAGGATATAAATTGCCGATTCCCGATGCCCATCCGATTTTAGATTTCTGATTGTTAATTTTAGATTCAAGTTACTAATCAATTCTTCAATCTAAAATCTAAAATCTAAAATCTAAAATTGTCAGATGCCCAATTCCCAATTATCCAGTGTTATTTAGGCCCGTAACCGATCGATCCTGCATAAATTGCCCGATCGCCCAATTGGTCCTCAATCCGTAACAAACGGTTGTATTTAGCCACCCGTTCGCTGCGACACAAAGAACCAGTCTTGATTTGGCCGGCGCGAGTCGCTACCGCTAAATCGGCAATTGTGGTATCTTCAGTTTCACCGGAACGGTGGCTGATGACGGCTCGATAGCTGTTCCGTTTGCCGAGGTCGATCGTATCCAAAGTCTCAGTCAAAGAACCAATTTGATTCAGCTTAATCAAAATCGAATTGCTAGCTTTCAAATCAATTCCTTTTTGCAGCCGCGTGCGATTAGTAACAAACAAATCGTCACCAACCAATTGAACTTTGCTGCCCATTTTCTCAGTCAGTGCTACCCAACTGTGCCAATCGTCTTCATGCAAACCATCTTCAATAGAAACAATCGGATATTTTCCGGCCAAACCATCCAAATAATCGATTAATTCTGTCGGCGAATGAGCCACACCGTCGTAAGTGTACTGCCCATCTTTGTAAAATTCGCTAGCAGCAACATCCAAAGCCAAAGCAACTTGTTCACCCGGTTTATAGCCAGCTTTTTCAATAGCTGCAATCAACAAATCCAAAGCTGCTTGATTGGATTTAAGATTAGGCGCAAAACCACCTTCATCACCCACACCAGTCAGCAAACCCTCAGCTTTTAAGACTTTACTCAAGGATTCAAATACCTCTGCACCCCAGCGTAAAGCTTCTTTAAAAGAAGGCGCACCCACAGGGACAATCATAAATTCTTGAATGTCCACATTATTGTTAGCGTGAGAACCCCCGTTGATCACGTTCATCAGTGGTACGGGCAAAACGTTCGCCAAGGGCCCGCCCAAGTAGCGGTAAAGGGGGAGTCCTAAAGTCTCGGCGGCAGCCTTTGCTGTGGCTAAGGAGACTCCGAGAATGGCATTTGCGCCGAGGTTGGATTTGTTGGGGGAACCGTCCAAGTCAATCATGGTTTTGTCTACCAGTGCTTGGTCGATCGCATCTAGATTAGCCAAAGCGGGGGCAATTTTGTGTTCGACGTTAGCGACGGCTTTCAGGACGCCTTTACCGCCGTAACGGCTTTTGTCGTCGTCGCGGAGTTCGTGGGCTTCAAAAGAGCCTGTAGACGCACCGCTGGGGACTTGGGCGAGTCCGACAACACCGTTGGCTAGGTAAACTTCAGCTTCAATGGTGGGGCGGCCACGGGAGTCGAGGATTTCTCTGGCTTGAATAGATTCGATCGCAGTGTCTAGCATATTAATTATTCCGAACTTAACTCAAGGTTTCATGACAATTAGCATTCAGTTGGTTTTCCGCCACTGACTGCTAACGGGTAATAGAGTACGCGATCCCCAGAATTATTGGTACACAGTTCAAAATATTTGCGGATTTGGACGACCACATTAGTGTCAACAACTCTAGCTTATTGACACTAATTCCGGCAAATTTAACAATAATTTGATTGTTGTAACCCCAGATTCCCGCATATATCTTAATTGGAACCTTTGTTAAAATCAGAATGTCACCAAAGTCAATCAAAAAAGGAGAAACTTAGGATGTTAGAAACAAATCTCGGAGAAATTAGAGCATTAGCTGAAAATTCAGACCCAATTATTCCTGATCCCCCAAACATCAAATTACTCACAGGGCCATTGCCAAATCCAGCCAGCGACCCCAACTTTTTTGATTTAACTCCCAATGACGACGTAGTTCAATTAGCAAATGGAATTCTGCAGAATACTCCCGGAGGTTTGCGGGCCTTAGCTGGTAACGATTTTGTCAGAGGTTCAGGTGGTGCGGAACTGATGAACGGTAACAGCGGCACAGATACTTTAATCGGAGGTTGTGGCAGCGATACTATTCATGGCGGCCAAGATTTTGACATTCTTTATGGAGAATGTGGCAGCGATTTTGTCAGCGGAGATCAAGGTAATGACTACGTTTATGGAGGCACGGCCAATGACTTTATTCGCGGCGGTAAAGGGAGTGATGCTTTAGTAGGAGAAAGTGGAAACGATACTCTAATCGGTGATGCTGGAATTGATAGACTTTGGGGAAGTGAAGGCGCAGATTTGTTTTTCCTCCGCACAGAAGTGGGAGCAACTTCCGGGGAAATTGGTTCGCTTCAACCGCCGCCTAGTGGCAATTTTGATGTAGATGAAGTGCCTGCCGATTTTATTCTCGATTACAATCCGGCTGAAGGTGATGTAATTGGATTGGCGTCTGGATTGACGCGAGATGATATTGTTTTGAGCGAAAGGTTTTTAACAATTGGTGATGCCAGAGATTATGACAGCAGCGGGCCTTTTCCTCCGGGAATTCCTCGCACTGCTGATTTTAGAATTTTAAATACTAAGGCGACGGTGATTCGGGAAGCTAGCAGCGGCAATATCTTGGCTTTGGTGAAGGATGTTTCGCCGGATCAACTTCAGTTTATATCTATATCGGAGGCGACGCTCTAGGTTAATTCAAATCGGTACATATTGCTGCTAAGGAATGAGAATTAAATAACTTCCACTCTTGAAAGTGGGATGGGCGTCCCGCCCGTCCCAAAAAGACGGGCGGGACGCC
>NZ_JAUBTV010000160.1:0-5641 GCF_036705145.1 Microcoleus sp. B5-D4
CGATTTTGTAAACCGCCTGACTTGGTTCTTTGCGCCAGACTTGCAGCAACTCTTCAATTGCTGCGTTAATCTTCCCGGCCGTGACGGTGGCGCTAAATTCTTGGGCTTTTTCCGCAAGTTCGCTAGCTATCTGCTGGGGGCTTTTGCCAAAAACTGAAGCTAAAGCTTCGATCGCGATGGAAGACGTAAGGGCGGTAGAGAAAATGATTTGTTTCTCTTCCATCGGTAAATCCCTCATAGATGGCAGCGGGCTGTTGCTATCGGCAACTATTCGGATCGAGTTGAGATTCAGTTCGCAGGTGTCTAGACAGTTGTCTAGCGTTTCTGCTAATTCCTCTAATTCCCTGTAGTTGCCCTGGCTTTTGAGAATTAAATCGTCCGCATGAATACCTAAAGCTATGATTTCGGCTTTGATTTCTGGTCGAACTGCGGGCAAGTCGGCGTGCTTGTAAGTGAAAGTATTGTGCATGATAATTTCCTAGGATGAATCGGACGTGCAGCCCGATCTAATTGGTGCTGCGATAGTTTGTTGAGGGCTTGTTGAGAGCTTTTTTTTGCAAAAACCTGCTGCTAGTTTCGATTTGGCGAAGGCTTCAGCCCGATCGCAAACCTCGACTTTTTCCGGCGTTAGTTCCGTTTCTGGCTCGCCGTCTGGCGGTTCCTCACTGGGGAAATCGTCGCCGCTGATGAGCATCTCTAGATATTTCGAGATTGACAAACCGACCGCAAGTGCTTTTTTTTGCAGCATCTCAAAAGCTTTGCCGCCTATTTTTACTTGCTTGGGTCGTTCCTCCGGCTCTTTGTCGTCGATCGCTTCGGCAATTGCCGCCGCTGTTATCCGGTCGGGCGGTTGACTGTCGAGAACAGCTTGCCATTTTGTCTCTAGCTCGCGGTTGCCCGCGTCGTCGGGTTTGGTGAATTTAACCAGTGGCAGCGCTTGAGACACTGAGGTAGGCAGGATTTCAAAACCAGCTTTTATCAGTTCGATCGTGGTTTGCGCCGCTTCAATAATCCGCTTGCAGTAAATCGGCGAGCGTCCGAGGGCGAGCTTGCAGTATTCAGCGAAGTCTTTAAATTGCCGTTTATACAAGCGATTGCGGCGGATGGCAGCGAGCATTACGCCCTGCCTTACGTAATCGACGAATGAGAGTTTAATTTCGCGGGTTAAATCGGCTAAATCGTTGTAGGGGACGGCGTTGAGAGTTTCTTCTTCAAAGTCCAGGAGCGGCTGATATTCCGCTCCTGGGAAGCCTCCCCACTCGTTTGTAAAGTCAGAATTTAGAGTGAGTTGCATTGTTTTAAAAGTCGGAATCGCTGAGAACTTTAACCTCTGAAACAGACACCTGCTGCAACAAAAGTCGCTTGTCAAATGTCAGCCTAGACGAAACTGGATCGACGCCCAGATTTTGCAAAAAGAATTTCAGACTTTCATAATGTTCTGTAGCTTGCTCGATGTCTTTGATAAGTGCTTTGAGCTTCCAACCTTTTGTCTCTATTTCATTTTCTAATGCGTGTGCCTCTTGCGCTAAACGGTTCTCTGCCTGTACTTCTGAGAGAAGCTTGTCAATTTCGATCTTCAAAGATTGATAACCCTCTGAAAGATTATCTACATCGCTGCTAACTTCGATCCTGCCGTCTTTTTCCAAGTTGTCCCATTTGTCTTTTTTGTAGACGGGAATGGAAATCTTCAGAAAAGTCATTGATTTTTACCTGTTTAATGATGGTTCGAGGAAGCGATCGCCCTAACGTCTCATCAAGACGATCGCGCTGTTCAGATTCAGAAGGGTGATGGAAGGCTTTACGCAAGCAAATATGCTACATCGCATCACCTCCCGGAGGGGCGCGCCCGCTCAAAAGTGTTGCGCTGCGGGCAAACTTTTTAATGCTGTTTGCCCGATCGCCCTCAACAACATTCATCGGTGGAAAACTGGGGGGCTTGGGCCCCGGCAACCGGGCAAAATTCCCTGTGTCGGGCGGTTCGTCGGCGCGATCGCCCCAAGCGTCAAATGTGGGGATAGAAAAGTTGCAAGTGCTGGAACTTTCGGCGGTCGGTGAATGTTCCAGCACTTCGGACGGTTCCGGCTCGTACCATTCATCAGGACACGGGGCCCACTCGCACATTGAGTCAAGGGAAACTTCCAGCGGTTCAGGGTGTTCGGCGTCCCAAAGTGCGATCGCTTCCCGGAACGCATCGAGGGATTCAAAATCATCCGGGTCTGGCGGTTCGTTTACCACTGGGACTTCAAAATCGAGCAAGTTTAGCTGGCCTTCAGAATCAGCATGAAACCGAATAGATTCAGGCTGTGGTGGGGAATAGCGAGCGAGAAACCTCTCGGAAAAAGTAACCCCTGTCAAGATCGGATTTGGATCAACTTTTTCAATATCGAGGTGATTTTTGGCCGCTGGTACGATCGCACTTTGGATCACTTTTGGCTCAATCCGTCCCTTGCCATCCCCACGGTTGGGGGGCTGTTCATCGTTGTAAGTGGCGGCTAGTTCAATTGGCTGATGGGGTAAAACTCCCCCTCGAATTGCTTCACTATTCCCTGCCACCGCCAATACTCGATCGCCTTCTTCACTTCCCAATGCTTCAGTTTTAGCGCCATCGTTATCTCGAACTGATTCGGCGGGATGAGAGCGCCAGTTATGTACATCAGCACTTTCTGTTCTGTCGAGCTGGGGTCTAGTTTCTGCATTTTGTGCGATCGGCTTAACGGCCGGTTTCGGGTAAACGATGCGGTAAACGATGCGGCCAAATTTGGACTCGATCGGCGGCTCCTGGACTTCAAGTTGAATTGCGCCGGGGTAGTTTTTGAACCTGCTGTAATCGCAGTGCAAACAGCGAATCTCCGGTCTATCTAAATAGTCTTTCGTGCTGTACAAAGCGTGAGCTGCGTTACAAAACGGACACACAAGCGCTGACGGGGAAGATTCGAGCAATGGCTCCTGGGCTTGAATTTCGATCGCATCCTCAACCGGTTCGACACCGGGGGGAGTTTCGATCGGCTCCTGGCGCTGAACTTCGATCGCCTCAGCAACCAGTTCAACTTCCGCTGCCGGGGAAGTTTCCAGCAATTGCAGCAGCGGGGGCTGCACACCGACTAGGGCATCAATCCAGTTTTGGCGGCACCGTCTGTCGCCGTCGGGGAGGATGTTGAGCTCGAAGCCGATTTCCTTCAATTCCTTGAGATTTTTCTGTTGTAGCTGTTCCAGGGTGTACATAGGTTTTGGGGAAAGGGTGAGAGTTACTCACCCGTCAACGTTTGGGGTATGCACTGGTACATTTGTACGTGCAATCATGATAGCATCATTACACGTGCTAAAATAACTGTCAAGACTAGCACGTACAATTAGTGGGGAAGGTCTTATATGGCTAAAAACTATGCAAAGTCAGGAAAAGAAGACGATAAACGCAACAGTCCGCCTCGACGAGGAGGACTGGGAGGCGCTCAAGAGCAAAGCGAGAGCATTGGGGATGAAGTCTCGGACGGAGTTTCTGAAGGCGATAGCACGTGGTTACATAGAGGCTCGGAAGACTCTATCGACGGAGGAAAAGCAAATCTTGGGAAAATCTTGAGCCAGTTGAGGGTACTGCAGCGTTCTCACCTGGCTTACGTTGAAGCTCACGAAGAAAGACTTAAAAATAGATTGAAGGCGGCAGAAGAGCATCACAACAACATCACCGACCAAATGAATCAACTAGAGCAGGAGATTCTTGCACTCCTAGGAGAGACAGTCCCCTAGTCCCAAAACCAGCGCAGCGTCTCGTGCTGGTTTTTGCGTTAGATATTAGTCATTAGATATTAGTCATTGAGGCGATCGCACTTATGAACAAAGGAGAACTGGTGGAAGTAGCCGCCACCAAAGCACAGGCAACCCAGAAGGTAGTCAATGAAGTGTTAAATGCCTTAATTGATGCCATCACTCAGGCAGTCGCCGACGGGGAGAAAGTGACGCTGGTAGGTTTCGGCTCATTTGAAGCCCGTGACCGTAAAGCACGTGAGGGCCGCAACCCCAAAACTGGGGAGAAGATGGAGATTCCAGCAACTACAGTTCCTGCATTTTCAGCAGGCAAGCAGTTTCGAGACGCTGTAAACAGACTGTAGACAATGTAGACAATTGCCGATCGTCGTGAAGTGCGATCGGCTGTAAACAATTTGTAGACAAATGGTAGACACAATGAAAACACCCCCCGACCTGAAGAAATACACTGAAGAAATGATCGCGATGCAGGACTTGCCCCCTGCAACTGTGGAGCTTCCGCCGCTGGCAGCCATTGCCATCATCAGCCATATTCAATTAGCGTGTCGGCATCCCCACCTTGTCGATGATGGAGTTACCAAGATTGCAATCCATACCGCTCGCCAACTGCAAAACCTGTTTAGCGAAACTTCCGAAACTTACAAAGTGTTAGAACTTGGCTGGAACCCAGAAGCCGACATCCTAGTGCCGGAAGGAACCGAGGAAGAACCTTGGCAACAGTGCGAGGAACCCTGCGAGAGATTTTTGCAAAACCGCGGTTGCCGCTGCACAGGTTACAAAAGGGCGGAAGTTGTGGCGGGTGATGAAGATATCAACCCTAAAACTTTGGCCGCCGGTGCTGCGATGATGTACCAACTTCAGCGGCAGTTAGAGAGAGGAGGGTTTGAACTTGATATGTAGGAAGCGGCCGATCGCACTTCACGACGATCGGCTGTAGACAATTTGTAGACAAACAGTAGACACAATGAAAACACCCCCCGACCTGAAGAAATACACCGAAGAAGTTAATGCCCTACAGGACTTGCCACCTGCTACCGTGGAACTTCCGCCGCTGGCAGCGATCGGCTACAACCAATAGAGAGGATTTATGGAACCCGACACAGTTAGACCGTTGATGATGTCGCTTTACACAGTGCGATCGGGAATTTTGGACAGATTGCGCGACACCGATGACAAGGAAACCCGCGCGGCATTTTTTGAGGCTCAGTATGCCGTGGGGTATGCGCTCTTACATCTGGAGCGAGTCGCATTCATTCTAGATGAGACATTGAGCGAAGGCGAAACAGTCGAGCGGAAAGGATTTAAGCTCAATGGTTAGCGCTCAACTTTCACTTTTTGACACCGCGACCGCCGAAATAGGAAGCCTTTATAAAGCCGGCGACTGGGTGCAACTGCGAAGGAAGCCGGCGATCGCTGCATGGGTGAAGCGCGGCGAAGTTTACAAGGTCAACAAAGTGCACTCGATTGACGGCTCGCTGCAATTTTGGAATCCACATACAAACGAGTGGGATTTCCTGTATCCCGACGAAGTTAAGCTTGCACCCGCGCCGCCCGTCACAGAAGATACGCCGACACCCCCTGCAATTGATTCTGTATCACCAGCCCCAACCATTGCTGATACAGAATACACAGTCGAGGTTGCTGATACAGAATACACAGTCGAGGTTGCTGATACAGAATACACAGTCGAGGTTGCTGATACAGAATACACAGTCGAGGTTGCTGATACAGAATACACAGTCGAGGTTGCTGATACAGAATACACAGTCGAGGTTGCTGAGGATGATTCTGTATCAAAAGCAATAAGTAGTTAAACAAAATTAATTACATAAATAACTAATATGATATAATAAGAATATTAAGTATATTTAAAGAGGTT
>NZ_JAUBTV010000161.1:0-5491 GCF_036705145.1 Microcoleus sp. B5-D4
TTTTCCGCAAGTTCGCTAGCTATCTGCTGGGGGCTTTTGCCAAAAACTGAAGCTAAAGCTTCGATCGCGATGGAAGATGTAAGGGCGGTAGAGAAAATGATTTGTTTCTCTTCCATAGGCAAATCTCTCATGCTGATATGCGGTTGCAAACTGTTGTCGGGGATTATCTGAATTGATTTGAGATTAAGCTCGCAAGTGCTTAGGCAGTTATCTAAGGTTTCCGCCAACTCTTCAAGCTCGCGGTAATTGCCTTGACTTTTAAGAATCAAGTCGTCAACGTGAAGTCCTACCGCTATGATTTCAGCTTTTATTTCAGGACGAAACGTGGGCAAGTCAGAATGCCGATAGGTGAAAGTATTGTGCATGGTTTTTAAACCTAACTAGGATGAGTCCGACGCTTTGTCGGATCTATTCGGTCTGATAGCTTTTTGATAGCTTCGTGAGGGTTTGTTTTTTCCTAAGCCTGGTAGCGGTTTGTCGCTTTTGCCGATCGCGCCGGTGTCTTTCTGAAACTCGGTGTCTAGCTGATCTAAAATCTCCTCTTGCTCCGGAGTGGGTATGGTTGGCTCTTCTTCTTCCTCTTGATGGGGCTTGTACTCGTCCGCGATTCTGTCCATCAGCTCTTGGAAGGAAATACCGGCCGCTGCTGCTTTCTTGGCTAGCAGTGCGTAAGTGTCCTTCTTAATACGGACTTGCTGCAGTCTGGGTTCTGGGTTCTCGTCAATGGTTTCGGCAATCGTCACTGCTGAAATCCTTTCCTTCGGTACGGTCTCGACCACTTCCTGCCACTTGCTCTCTAGGGGGCTGTCGCCGTACTTGTCCACCGCTGCGTATTTCCCCAGCGTTGTAGCTTGGGCTACGCAGTTGGGCAAAATTTTGAAGCCAGACTTAATTAATCGCAGGCAGATGTCGGCTGCTTTGATGATTTGCTTGCAGTAGAAGTGCTGACGGCCGAGTCCTTGCTCGCAGTAGGTTTTAAAATCCTTAAATTTGGACTTATACAAACGATATCGGCGGATTGTCTGAAGCATGATTCCTTGCCGCACGTAGTCTAGAAATCCCCTTTTAATTTCGTGCGTCAGTTCGCTCAAATCGTTGTAAGGGGCGGTAGCGAGGGTTTCTTCTGCGAAGTCCAAGAGCGGTTGAAACTCACTGAGCGGTTCGTTTAAAAATGAATTGGCAGTGCTTTCCATTTATCAGTGGTTAGTAAAGTGTGGGCGCGTTTTCGGTGTGAATCGTTCCAGGGAATGCATCGGCGGTAATTTCCATGTTAGTTGTTAGTAGGAAGCGATTCTCTTTCACGGAGTAATCGCTTCAAAGTTGGTTGTTAAATAACGCCGTCCGGGTATCTTGGCTCAGGCGGCACAATTTCCACCTCGGACAAAGATGCGTCTTGTAGTAAGAATCTCTTATCAAACGTGAGTTGGTAAGCAGTCGGGTCTATGCCCAGCCTTTCTAAGAAAAGCTTCAGGCTTTCATAGTGTTCCGTTGCTCGCTCAATGTCCTTGGTTAGAGTTTTCAGGGTGTAAGCTTTCTGCTGAATTTGCCGCTCTAAGCTCTCGGAATCTTCCGCTAAACGGTTTTGAGCATCAAGCTCAGCCAGTAGATTATCAAGCTGTTGCTTCAGCATTTCATAGGCATCTGAAAGGCTGTCTACTTCGCTGCTAACTTCCAGTTTTCCATCTTTTTCGAGTCGTTCCCATTTGTCTTTTTTGTAGACGGGAATGGAAATCTTCAGAAAAGTCATTGATTTTTACCTGTTTAATGATGGTTCGAGGAAGCGATCGCCCTAACGTCTCCTAAGACGATCGCACTATTCAGATGATTCATGGGAGATAAGTTGTTCAATGCTTCATGCAAGCGGTTCCTATTGCATCGCATCACCTCCCGGTGGAGCTCGCCCGATCGCAAGTGTTGCACCGCGAGCAAACTTCCTGATACTGTTTGCCCGATCGCCCTTGCCGACAATCATCGGCGGAAAACTGGGCGGTTTGGGTTTAGGTAGTCGGGCAAAAATCCCTGTGTCGGGCGGTTCGTCGGTGTCGTCATCTTTACTAACCCAAGCGTCGTAGGCAGCCCAAAAGGCGAACATCGAATCGTAATCCTCTGGGTTTGGCGGTTCGTCGGTGTCGGTTTGTCGCGCAGCGCGATCGCACCAAGCGTCAAAAACAGGAATAAGGAATTCGCAAGTGATGGAACTTTCACCGGCTCCCGAAAGTTCCATCACTTCGGACGGTTCCGGTTCGTACCATTCATCAGGGCAAGGGGCCCACTCGCAGAAGGAATCGAGGCCGATTTCTATCAGTTCCGGGTGTTGGGCGTCCCAAAGGGCGATCGCCCTTTGGAACGCATCGAGGGATTCAAAATCATCCGGGTCTGGTGGTTCATCTGTTGATTCCACTTCAAAGTCGAGCAAGTTCAGTTGCCCGTCTAGCTCGGATTGGAAGTGGAAAATCTGGGTCTGTGGCGGGGAATAGCGAGCCAAAAACTCAGCCGATAAAGTGCAGCCTGTCGGCGTCGGATTCTGAGCAGATTCAGTTTGCCCGATCACAGTTTCAGTCACTTTCTCATTAGCGGGGGAGTCGGGGATGATGTGCGCGGAACTCTTGAACAATTCCAAAAGTTGATGAGCGGTTGACTTGCTCTTAAAACCAGGGGAATTGGCCGCAGGAGCGATCGCACTTTGGCTCACTTTTGGCTCAATCCGTCCCTTGCCCTCGCCCCGGTTCGGCGGTTGTTCATCGTTGAATGTGACCGCTAGTTCAATTGACTGATGGGGTAAAACTCCCCCTCGAACTGCTTTACTATTCCCTGCCAGCGCCAATACTCGATCGCCTTCTTTGCTTCCCAGTGCTTCAGCTTTAGCGCCGCTGCTATCTCGAACTGATTCGGCGGGATGAGAGCGCCGGTTATGTACATCAGCACTTTCTGTTCTGTCGAGTTGGGATCTAGTTTCTGCATTTTGTGCGATCGGCTTAACGGCCGGTTTCGGGTAAACGATGCGGTAAACGATGCGGCCAAATTTGGACTCGATCGGCGGCTCCTGGACTTCAAGTTGAATTGCGCCGGGGTAGTTTTTGAACCTGCTGTAATCGCAGTGCAGGCAACGGATAAGCGGTTTATCTAGACAATCTTTTGTGGTGTACAAGGCATGAGCCGCACCACAACTAGGACACTCAACTGCTTCGGGGGAAGATTCCAGCAGCGGCTCCTGGTCTTGAACTTCGATCGCCTCCTGGACTGGTTCAACTTCCGCCACGGGGGAATCTTCCAGCAGTTGCAGCAGCGGGGGCTGAACGCCGACTAGGGCATCTATCCAGTTTTGGCGGCACCGTCTGTCGCCGTCTGGGAGAACGTTTAGCTGCCAGCCGATTTCCTTTAATTCTTTAAGATTCTTCTGTTCTAACTGTTCCAGGGTGTACATAGGTTAGGGGAAAGGGTGGGAGTTGCCCACCCGTCAACATTAAAGGGTATGCAGTGCGCCTTAATTAAGACCATGCAAGTATGATAGACTCTTAATTAAGGATATGTCAACGTCTTAATTAAGTCTTTGTTAATCTAGTGGAGAGTTTATGAACAACACCTATGGTCAGAAGAGCGAAAGAGAAGCCTTACGGGGAGACAAAGAGTCCCAAGAGTTATGGGTTGACGCCAACAGCAGTCAGGATGCTGGACGAATTGGCGAGGGAGATGGGACTCAGCGCATCGCACTTGATCGAAAAAGTAGCACGGAGGGAATTGGTCTTAAAAACGCCATTGGGGGAATTCTCGACCAACTGTTAGATGATGCAGAAAAACAGTTGGCCAAATCGAGGGAGTGCATCGTGTGGTACAGGGAAGAGGCGAAAGAGTACGAGCAGAAAATTGAAAATCTTCGCAAGCTCAAAGAGTTGCAAGATTTAGAACTGCAAGCAGAGTCATCCAACGATAACGGCGGGGAAAACCTCGCAGAATAATCGCAACAGAAGCCAGCACAGCGTCTCGTGCTGGCTTTTGCGTTAGATATTAGTCATTAGATATTAGTCATTGAGGCGATCGCACTTATGAACAAAGGAGAACTGGTGGAAGTGGCCGCCACCAAAGCACAGGCAACCCAGAAGGTAGTCAATGAAGTGTTAAATGCCTTAATTGATGCCATCACTCAGGCAGTCGCCGACGGGGAGAAAGTAACGCTAGTCGGTTTTGGCTCATTCGAGGCTCGCGACCGTAAAGCACGTGAGGGCCGCAACCCCAAAACTGGGGAGAAGATGGAGATTCCAGCAACTACAGTTCCTGCATTTTCAGCAGGCAAGCAGTTTCGAGACGCTGTAAACAGACTGTAGACAATGTAGACAATTGCCGATCGTCGTGAAGTGCGATCGGCTGCAACCACTAGACAAACACTAGACAGACAATCATGAAGTATCCCGACCTGAAGAAATACGCCGATGAAGTGAACAAAATGCAAGACTTGCCGCCGGCATCTGTAGAACTTCCACCGCTGGCAACCATTGCGATTATCAGTCACATTCAATTGGCTACCCGTCATCCCAGCGTAGGAGGCGATACCTTTACCAAGATTGCGATCGAAACAGCTCGCCAACTTCAGAATTTGTTCAACCCAGAGTCTGAAACTTACAAAGTGCTGGAACTCGGCTGGAACCCTGATGCGGACATCCTAATGTCAGACGGAACCGAGGAAGAACCTTGGCAGCAGTGCGAGGAATTCTGCGAGAGATTCTTGCAAAACCTCGGCTGCCGCTGCACCGGGTACAAGAGAGCGGAAGTTGTGGCGGGCGATGAAGATATTGACCCCAAAACTTTGGCTGCCGGTGCTGCGATGATGTACGCGCTCCAGCGACAGTTAGAAAGCGAAGGCTTCGAGCTCGATATGTAGGAAGCGGCCGATGTCGTGAAGGGCGATCGGCTACTAGACAACCACTAGACAACTAATTTAGAGGACTTATGGAACCCAACACGGTTAGACCGTTGGTTATTTCACTTCATACAGTGAGATCGGGAATTCTGAAAGAATTATGCCGCACCGATGACAAAGAAACTCGTGCTGCATTGTTTGACGCTCAGTATGCTGTGGGGTTTGCGCTCTTATATCTAGAGCGAGTTGTATTCCTTTCATATGATGAATCGAGCGAAGGCGAAACAGTCGAGCGGAAAGGATTTAAGCTTAATGGTTAGTGCTCAACTTTCACTTTTTGACACCGTGACCGCCGAAGTGGGAAGCCTCTACAAAGCCGGCGACTGGGTGAAGCTGCGACGAAAGCCGGCGATTGCCGCATGGGTAAAACGCGGCGAAATTTACAAAGTTAACCGCGTGCACCCGATCGACGGCTCGCTGCAATTTTGGAATCCATTTACAAACGAGTGGGACTTTCTCTATCCTGATGAAGTCACACTTGCACCCGCGCCGCCCGTTGTTGATTCTGTATCACCAGCCCCAACCATTGCTGATACAGAATACACAGTCGAGGTTGCTGATACAGAATACACAGTC
>NZ_JAUBTV010000162.1:0-2500 GCF_036705145.1 Microcoleus sp. B5-D4
ACCCATGACGTTGTTTCCAACGTTGTCATTGATGGTGGAACTCTCAAGCGCGAACAGAGTAATTAGGACCGGTTAGCTTCATGCATTACTGCACTTCCACACCCGGCCTATCAACGTGGTGGTCTTCCACGACTCGATGATAACTTATCTTGAGGGAGGCTTCCCGCTTAGATGCTTTCAGCGGTTATCCCGTCCATACATAGCTACCCTGCTGCACTCCTGGCGGAATGACAGGTACACCAGAGGTATGTTCAACCCGGTCCTCTCGTACTAGGGTCAACTCCTCTCAATTATCGACGCCCACGGCAGATAGGGACCAAACTGTCTCGCGACGTTCTGAACCCAGCTCACGTACCACTTTAATTGGCGAACAGCCAAACCCTTGGGACCTGCTCCAGCCCCAGGATGTGATGAGCCGACATCGAGGTGCCAAACGATTCCGTCGATATGAGCTCTTGGGAATCATCAGCCTGTTATCCCCGGCGTACCTTTTATCCGTTGAGCGATGGCCCTTCCACGAGGGACCACCGGATCACTATGACCGACTTTCGTCTCTGCTCGACTCGTCAGTCTCGCAGTCAGGCGGGCTTATGCCATTGCACTCTAACAGACGGTTTCCAACCGTCCTGAGCCCACCATCGCGCGCCTCCGTTACTCTTTAGGAGGCGACCGCCCCAGTCAAACTACCCGCCACAGAGGGTCCCTGCACCGGATAACGGTGCTAGGTTAGACATCAGAAAACAACAGGGTGGTATTTCACCTATGGCTCCACGACAGCTGGCGCCGTCGCTTCAAAGCCTCCCACCTATGCTACACAGTTCTTTCCTAATGCCACTCTGAAGCTGCAGTAAAGGTGCACGGGGTCTTTCCGTCTAACCGCGGGTACTCCGCATCTTCACGGAGAATTCAATTTCGCTGAGCATGTACTGGAGACAGTGGGGAAGTCGTTACGCCATTCGTGCAGGTCGGAACTTACCCGACAAGGAATTTCGCTACCTTAGGACCGTTATAGTTACGGCCGCCGTTTACTGGGGCTTCAATTCAGAGCTTGCACTCCTCCTCTTAACCTTCCAGCACCGGGCAGGCGTCAGGCCCTATACGTCGTCTTGAAGCCGACTTAGCAGAGCCCTGTGTTTTTGCTAAACAGTCGCTACCCCCTGGCTTGTGCCCCCTGCACACGGTTGCCCGCATACAGGGCCTCCTTCTCCCGAAGTTACGGAGGTAATTTGCCGAGTTCCTTCAGTACACTTCTCTCAAGCGCCTTGGTATACTCTACCATCCCACCTGTGTCGGTTTAGGGTACGGTCTATACGGAGGGGCTATTTCCTGGGACAACTTCGAAGCCAGACCAATCCAATAAGGCCTGACAACTTACGCCATCCGTCACACACCTCCAGGCCCACGAATATTAACGTGGTTCCCATCGACTACCCCCTTCGGGCTCGTCTTAGGGGCCGGCTCACCCTGCTCAGATTAGCTTTAAGCAGGAACCCTTGGGATTTCGGCGAGAGGGCATCTCACCCTCTTTATCGCTACTCATGTCAGCATTCGCACTTCCGATACCTCCACCGTCGGTTACCCTTCGGCTTCATCGGCTTACGGAACGCTCCGCTACCGCTTGGATCAAAGATCCAAACCCTAAGCTTCGGTACGTATCTTGAGCCCCGTTACATTTTCGCCGCAGGATCTCTTATTTAGACCAGTGAGCTGTTACGCTTTCTTTAAAGGATGGCTGCTTCTAAGCCAACCTCCTGGTTGTTTTGGAAATCCCACATGCTTTCCCACTTAGATACGATTTGGGGACCTTAGCTGTAGGTTAGGGCTGTTTCCCTTTTGACGACGGACCTTAGCACCCGCCGTCTGTCTCCCGGATTAACTCGATGGTATTCGGAGTTTGGTTAGGTTTGGTAGATCTCGCGACCCCCTAGCCCATCCAGTGCTCTACCCCCATCGGAAAACGTCCGAGGCACTACCTAAATAGTTTTCGCGGAGAACCAGCTATTTCCCGGCTTGATTGGCCTTTCACCCCTAAACACAACTCATCCGACAATTTTTCAACATTGAACGGTTCGGCCCTCCAGTGCGTGTTACCGCACCTTCAGCCTGGTCATGCCTAGATCGCCGGGTTTCGGGTCTAATCCATCAAACTCAGTCGCCCTATT
Organism: Microcoleus sp. B5-D4; assembly: GCF_036705145.1. Lineage (NCBI taxonomy): Bacteria > Bacillati > Cyanobacteriota > Cyanophyceae > Oscillatoriales > Microcoleaceae > Microcoleus > Microcoleus sp. B5-D4. Next base: position 2,163 of record NZ_JAUBTV010000162.1, read on the forward strand.
CAGACTCGCTTTCGCTGCGCCTACACCTAACGGCTTAAGCTTGCTTGATAGATTAAGTCACTGACCCATTATACAAGAGGTACGCTGTCAGGCCACGAAGGCCCTCCAACTGATTGTAAGCATTCGGTTTCAGGTACTGTTTCACTCCCCTCATCGGGGTGCTTTTCACCTTTCCCTCACGGTACTTGTTCGCTATCGGTCATGTACGAGTATTTAGGCTTGGAGGGTGGTCCCCCCATGTTCAGACAGGATTTCACGTGTCCCGCCCTACTCGAGTCCTGATGTTTCATTTTCGCATACGGGGCTGTCACCCGCTATGGCCAAACTTTCCAGAATGT
>NZ_JAUBTV010000163.1:0-5042 GCF_036705145.1 Microcoleus sp. B5-D4
CGCAACCGCAACTGGTATCGGGTTCGGGTACTGGGTTGAATATGGGGGTGGGTTCTGGCGCGGGTGTTGGTGTTGGTTCCGGTGTGGGTGTGGGTGTGGGTGTGGGTGTTGGTGTTGGTGTTGGCGCAGGTGTGGGTGTTGGTTCCGGCGCGGGTGTGGGTGTTGGTTCCGGCGCAGGTGTTGGTGTTGGTTCTGGCGCGGGTGTTGGTTCTGGCGCGGGTGTTGGTTCTGGCGCGGGTGTTGGTTCCGGCGCGGGTGTTGGTGGTGTGGGTGTTGGCGCGGGTGTTGGTGGTGTGGGTGTTGGTGCCGGTGTTGGTGGTGTGGGTGTTGGTGCCGGTGTTGGTGGTGTGGGTGTTGGCGCCGGTGTTGGTGGTGTGGGTGTTGGCGCCGGTGTTGGTGGTGTGGGTGTTGGCGCCGGTGTTGGTGGTGTGGGTGTTGGCGCCGGTGTTGGTTCGTTCAGGGGAATGGCAGAGACAGTAGCGCTGGCGGGGCTGGTAGCGCCCTGGTTGTCTGTAGCGCTGTACGTGAAATTTGCTGTTGTAAAGTTGGCTGTCGATTGGAAAAATAATTGGTTGATGTCAGCCGGTGTCAGAATTTGACCGGCGGTGACAATCCGGCCGCCGGTTTCGGGATTGCCTAAAAATATCAGCCCTTCATTTGCTGGTGGGACGGTGTTGATGGTGAAGGATTCGATCGAGCCGTCGGGGTCGCTTCCTCCGAGTCCTGCGATCGCCACAGCGCTGCTGGGGGCGATCTCAAGGTTGACGTTGTTAGCTACGGGCGGTTCGTTTGGCACCGGCAGCAGCGCCGATACCGTAGCGCTGGCAGGGCTGGTGGCACCCTGGTTGTCTGTAGCGCTGTAGGTGAAATTTGCTTTTGTAAAGTTGCCTGTCGATTGGAAAAATAATTGGTTAATCTCAGCAGGTGTCAGAATTTGACCCGGGGTGACAATAGTACCGCCAGTATCGGGATTGCCTAAAAATATCAGCCCTTCATTTGCTGGTGGGACGGTGTTGATGGTGAAGGATTCGATCGAGCCGTCGGGGTCGCTTCCTCCGAGTCCTGCGATCGCTACAGTGCTGCTGGGGGCGATTTCGAGGTTGACGTTGCTAGCTATCGGTGGTTGGTTGGCGGGAGTCGGAGTCGGAGTCGGTGGGAGTGGGGGAGTCGGAGTTGGGGCAGTGGCGATGCTGGTGGTAACAGTTGCGCCGGGCTCGCGGCCGTTGTTGTTGCCGGGATTTGGGTCATTAGTGGTTGAGGTACTTCTTGCCGTGTTGCTGACAGTGCCGGTCGCCGGGGCTGGGAATCTGACAGTCCGGCTGACGGTCAAGCCGTCAGCTAAGCTGGCAATGGGCGGAAAGCTGACAATGCCTGTGGCTGGGTTGTAAACACCTCCGTTAGATGCTGTGACCCCCGTTAAACCGGGAACGATGGTGTCTGTAACGGTGATGTTGGTGGCGGTACTGGGTCCTCTGTTTTCGGTGAGAATGGTGTAGGTGACTGTCGATCCGCCGATCGCATTAGCCGGCCCGGTTTTGAGCGTAACTACATCGGCGCTATCGGTGATAGTGGTGGTAACTCTTGCCGATGGGCTGCTGCCGTTGTTGTTGGCAGGATTGGGGTCTGGACTCGTTGAGATGCTGCTAGCAGTGTTGGCGACGGTGCCACCGGTGGCGGGAACTGCGAAACTGACGGTTCTGTTGGCGCTGGCGGCCCTGGCTAGGGATGGGATCGCCGTCCAAGTCACAATACCTGTAGTTGCGTTGTAACTTCCGCCCTCCGAGACGCTGACTCCTGTTAAGCCCGGAACAATGGTGTCGGCGATCGCCACATTGGTTGCCGCACTCGGCCCACTGTTAGTGGCCGTAATTGTGTAGGTGACAGTCGAACCCGCGATCGCAGTAGCCGGCCCGGTTTTGACCGTCTCTACATCGGCACTCTGGGTGATAGCAGTGGTAACTCGCGCTTGAGGGCTGGTGCCGTTGTTGTTGGCAGGATTGGGGTCTGGACTCGTTGAGGTGCTGCTAGCAGTGTTGGCGACGGTGCCACCGGTGGCGGGAACTGCGAAACTGACGGTTCTGTTGGCGCTGGCGGCCCTGGCTAGGGATGCGATCGCCGTCCAAGTCACAATACCTGTAGTTGCGTTGTAACTTCCGCCCTCCGACACGCTGACTCCTGTTAAGCCCGGAACAATGGTGTCGGCGATCGCCACATTGGTTGCCGCACTCGGCCCACTGTTAGTGGCCGTAATTGTGTAGGTGACTGTCGATCCCGCCGCCGCAGTAGGGGGCCCGCTTTTGACCGTCACTACATCGGCAATATCGTTCGTGATAGTGGTGGTGACTCTTGCCGACGGGCTGCTGCCGCTGTTGTTGGCGGGTACGGGATCGATCGTGCTGCTGCTGCTGAATACACTGTTGGTAATAGGGCCAAGTGTAGTTGGGGCGGTAACAGTTACGGTGCGGGTGGTGGTAGCCCCAAAAGGTAAATTCGGAATAGTTGGCCAGGTGACCAGTCTCGTTGTCGGGTTGAAAGTGCCGCCGCCCGGAGCACTAGTTAATACTGCCCCGACGGGCAATCTATCTTCAATCACCACGTTTTCGGCGTCGTTCGGGCCGTTATTTACTGTCGTAATTGTGTAAGTAATGGCGCTGCCCGGTGCCGCTGCCGCCGGGCCTGTTTTCGTTGAGGCAACATCTGCTGTAGTAAGCGGCACGTCTATAGTTTGGATCGACAAAGTGCGAATGTCGTGAATATTTGTTGCGTCTCCCGTTGAACCAGCAAAACCAAATTTGAATGTTGCCGGGATTGGCCCATTTATCTCCTCTAAATTGTCAATGTCGATAATAGTCTCGCCCACATCTGTAAACGAACCATCATTGTCGAGGTCAAAGTTAACAGTGAGACGGTTTGGCGTTGCAGAATTGGGGGGTTCCAAAATAATTTGAACTCTTCTTCTGGCTGCTTCGCGGCTGCTAGTAATGGTGTTGGTCGGCCCGTTTGGTGGCAGAGGATTTACGGTATCGGGAATATTATCTATTCCCTGCGGCACAAACGTAGAAGTTAAAAATTGATATTGCCTAACTTCGCTACCTCGAAGCGTTACCGAATCTGCTCTACGCCCCCCCGGAATTCCGCCTACACGCCCTTGAGTTTCAGTTGAGAAATTTCCGAATTCATCCAATCCAATTCCTAAATAACCTCCCCGTAAACCGGACTGATTTGTATCTCTATTTTGCGCGTAGCCGAGAGAACCTCCATAGCCTCCAGCTTGTGTTGGCGTCACCGTACCGTCAATTAAAAAGAAACTTATGCCGTCCCCTGTCCGCCCTGGTAAATTCGGACGTGCTGTGCCGTTGTAGGCAAATATATCGAAGACAATGTTAAGACCGCTGTTGACGGGAACCTGACTGTTATAGATGACAAAAGTAGATTGGTCAAAAGTTCTTGTAGTTAATCTCAACGCCCCGCTGCCTACCGGGTCTATGTTCAAACCCGGAAAACTCTCCGTTCCGGTTCCTGCTGTTAATGCGGGAGCGTCTGACGTGCCAGTAACGCCAGAGATCCAAGGCCCGATTAGACGTGCGTCTTGAAAACTTTCGTCCACTAAATTAATGAGGACAGCGCTGTAAGTTTCCTGGGTTTTTGTTTCAAAGGCTATTGCGGTTTTTACTTGTCCTGCTGTAACATTTAATTGCCAGTTTCCTCCTAATTTTGTACTGCCAATTAGATTGTTGGAAGCCGCTATATTTGCGCCTGTTAATTCTCTCAGCTTCCGCACGAAAGCAATCCCTGATTTTCCAGCCCCAACCTTACACGCTAATAATAAAATATCGGCTTTTTCGCTTAAGGCATTTCGCCACTGCTGCAAATGCCGATCGTACTTTGGTAAGTTTTCATCCTTCAGTACACTTGATCCCAATTGCACGGAAGCTTCATTGCCGTGAGCAACTATCTGAAGGCTGGCAATTAAGCTGCGTTTAGCGAGAATCTCGGTAATTTGTTCTACTCCGTCCAGAGTTTGATCGAGGACAATTATCTCTGTCCCCGGTTTGACTCCGCTGGCAAGATGCTGATAATTCTCTACCCTCGGATCGATGCAAACTAAATGTTTTTTATGTTTAGTCTTGACGCCCCGACTCGCTTTTGTTAAACAGGAAATATAGCTCGCCCGATCGCTGACTAACGGCGCCCCAATCAAAGAAACTTTTATGCAGTCCGTGTCGCGGCGATCGCAACTTGATTTGTGAATTGGCGAAGAGTAGTTGCACCATAAATTTTTCATGAGTTAGATAGCTCCTTGATTTGTTAATTGTCAATCTTCAGTGGTAGATATTATTGTTAATTGCTAATGGAAATCTCTAATTACTAATTTCTCGACTTCGCATACTTAACAAGTTCTATTTACTTCGATTTTTTTTTGCGCGACATCTTCCTAAAGTAGCAGTTAGCTGTATTTACCTGGTAAATCAGGGGTTTTTTAGCCAATTTAGACGTAGTGCTCAATTATTTTATGATGAAAAGAATGATCGCAATCTACGAAAATATACCTTTTAATTCGATATTTTTTTACCTAAATGCAGTTGACAATCATTCGTGTTTGTAGTAAATAAAGCTTAGCTTTCCGATTTTTACTCAGACTTGATTCTTTATCAAAAACCAATTTTAGGACTGTCAATCAACCGAATGTCAGATAATCTATGCTTCACTCAAAAAATGGTTATAAATTTTGTAGTTATCAACTTCGTTTTCTGGCTTTTGTCAAGAATGAATGATTCACCAACAACCAATTTCAGGGTCGTCAGCAAGTCGAATCAGCAATAATTCATCGGCTTAATATTTTTTTAGCGCAAATAAAAAACTCGGTTTCTTGAATAAACCGAGTTGCTATAATTTTAGGAAAAATGCAGCGAATTTAATGCGCTTTGGTCTTAACGAGCCAGAGTCAAAAAATTCGGAGAAGTCAGAGAATTATCAGCGCCAAAAACCTGAGCCAAAACCTCGCCAGTCGCAGCAACTTGTAGCAGTGTGGCATTCCCCGT
>NZ_JAUBTV010000164.1:0-5009 GCF_036705145.1 Microcoleus sp. B5-D4
CTGTCACTTCTCCTCGTTTATTGACAATTAACCACGAAAGACAAAAACCCTTATTTTGCCCTAAAACCCTTGCCAGAAAAGCGTTGGAGCCGCAAGTTTTTAGACCTGAATCCTTACAATAGCGCCTCCAATATTGAGCCATCTATTATCCAAATTTTCTCGAATTTTGACAAGGTAAATTGAATACTTTCTGGCAACGGACGTTGATTTCTACTATGCCAAGCTGAAGAGAGATTTGGCAATAAATCTTTAAATACTTTTTCAAATAACTCCGCAGGAAATGTCAAAAATCGTTGTGACACCGCTTGTTGACTAACTTTTGTGGGATTACACCACAGAAAACCGTCTCTGGCTAAGATTCTGGTCAGTTCTCTCACCCCTGCTACGTCTCGCCACAGTAACGTTAATACCGCAGCCATCATCAACGGTAAATTCAATATCCGCTCTCGGAGTCCTAATTTTCGGTAGTAATTTTCTTGATTTGTAATCGCCGGTGTCAGCAATCTTTCCAGTTGCTCTGCAATTACTTCATCTTCCACCATTGGTCTGTGTGTTTTTTTCGCGTGGTCTCGATTGGTTTTTCGGCTGCTGGTCATGGCTGCTCACAATCCCTCTATTACTTGTCTGTCATAAGTTTCCCACGATCCCAGACTCATGGAAATACTACCCTTGACAATTTCCCTTTTTCCTTAACTTGTCACCAATGATTGTTTCCTGAGCCTTCAGACCTTCAACTATTTGTTGCTGGCTAAGATTTGGCCATTTAATTTTTTCCGACATTGTATCTCGGGCTGTGTGGTTTTTTAAGACTTCTAAAAAACGCTCATTTAAATCAGGTATCTCAGACTCCCTAGTTTTTCTTCCTCCTCCAGGTCGGCGAATTGTCTGTTGATTAAAAGTAGTGTCTAATTCACTTTTTAATTCCTTAATTCCCTTGGCTATTGTATTCCTGTCTACTCCCAAAACTCGGGCTATGTAAATAATTCCACCACGACCAAGTTTTACGGCTTCTATCGCTGCATATTTTCTTTGATCTTTTTCAGATAAAGACTGATGATGTTTTCGCATTAAATCAGTAATTTCGTCTGAGTAACACATAAATTAAGTTAGTAAGAAATGATTTAAATCAAAAAATCTTGGGCGATAGATATAAGAAGAACCAAGTAGGCATAATATTTGACATCTCTACCGAAACATACACCTCTTCATATTCACTCATTTATTTATTATATACAGCACTTTGCTTAACGATTAGGTACAATATTAGAGGTGGTAAGAAAGAGAAAAATGAAACCCTACTCCCTAGATATACGTCAAAAGATTGTAAGGATTCAGGTGAAAAATAGTTCATTCAGAGCGGAGAAATATGGTAGTGTAGTCAGATGAGCGAAAAATCAGAGTTATTAGCACTGAAAAGGGAAATAGTTGACCAGTTGAGCCGTGAGGAACTGATCAAAATTGTGCTGACCCAACAGAAGCTGATTGAAAAACTACAAGAAGAGGTCGCAAAGCTCAAAGAGAAACAGCCAAGCAATAGCAAAACATCATCGAAACCCCCATCGAGTGATCTCATACAGAAATCAGAGACAGCCGCTTTTGATAACTCAAAAGAGTCAGAGTCCCAACCAAAGCGAAAACCAGGAGGACAGCCTGGACATATCGGCAAAACCCGCAAAGGATTTGGGCGAGTAGATAGATATCAAATCAGCACTCCTGACTATTGTGAGCATTGTGGCAGCAGAGAATTAAGTGAGATGATTGGTTATAGCAAGCAGCAGGTAGCGTGCTTAGTAAATAGACCAATTGAAGTAGTGGAATATCAACGAGCCAAATGTCAGTGTAATGAATGTGGAGCAATGGTGATTGGATCAGTCTCACCGGGTATAGTGCCAGGACAAGACTTAAGCATCGACCTACAAGCATTATTGGTATGGCTAGGTAATTATGGGCATATGTCTTATGAAAAGCAACAAGAATTGCTGCGGGAATTAGGTGGTATTGAAATTGGGATCGGGACATTACAAGCAACCAATGCGCGAGTAGCTAATGCTGTAAAGCCCGCCGTTAAAGACTTATGGCAATGGGCACCGTTACAAGCTAACGTCCATGTCGATGAAACCCCGTGGTGTGTTAAGGGCGTCAAAGAATGGTTGTGGACAGCTACAGGTCAAGATTTTTGCCTGTTCCATGCTGCGGACACTCGCAGTCGCTCAGAATTAGAAACAATGCTGGGGAATGAGGCAAGCTGGAGTGTTGAATTCTGATGATTTTAGCGTATATAACGGTGTGATTGTGGGAGCGCAGCAGAAATGTCAGGCCCATCTACGACGACATTTTAAGAAAGTTCTTCAAATCAGTCACGGTAACAACACTGTCGTCGCAGAGGCATTTTTGGAATTAATTGATGAGGCATTTCGACAACATCGAATTCAGGGCGTGAGCACCCTGAAGAACTTGATTATCACACTTGGGCGAGGAACTTTAAGACCAGACTGGCAGAATTGTTAAATACTTGGATTGGTCATGTTGGTTATACTGCTGGACTGTTGCTGCGCTCGTTGCGTGAGAAAGCGCACCAATGGTGGTATTTTTTAGACCACCCTGAAATTCCCCCTGACAATAATTTGGCAGAACGTTCTCTGCGATTAGCCGTGACTAAACGTAAAGTATCTGGCGGTTCCCGCTCCATGTCTCGATTTGAACAAACTGCTGATTTGTTATCTGTGATTCAGACTTGTCGGTTTCAAGCTAAAAGCGCAATGGCTTTTTTCCGTGATGCTCTATCTGCCCATTCTTGTAACTTTTTTATGCCTTCTCTGATTCCCCAATCAAAGACCTGAATCCTTACAAAAGATTATTGACACAAGGAGAAGCAGGTAACACCTCTATTCGGAAAGTAGCAGAAAGATTTCAAGTGAGTAAAAGTACGGATCGCGGCACTACTAAAGCGAAAAAAAGAGACAGGAAGACTACTCCCTAGTCAGGCAAAGGGTGGTAAACTGAGCCAACTCTTTGGTCACGAACAACAGATTGAAGAGATGGTAGCCCAGTATCCAGATTACACACTTGCAGAATATTGTGAGTATTGGCACGAAAAAACAGGAGTATGGTTGAGCGAGAGTGCCATGTGCCGATTCTTACAATATTCTGCAACTCACTTTGAAAAAAAAAACACTACGGAGTAGTCAAGCCCATAAAGAAATTAATCAAAAGAAGCGAGTAGAATATTGGGAAAAAATCCGAGATGTCGAACCAGAAAATCTGATATTTTTGGACGAAATGGGCGTATTGCTGGGGAGAATGAGACTTAGAGCTAGAAGTAAAAAGGGAGAAAGAAGCTACGATATCAAGCCATTTTATAGAGGAAGTAGGGTAACAGTGGTGGGAGCAATAAGCAATAAGAAAGTCATCGCCATGAAGACAATAGAAAAATCGATAAACGGAGAGGAGTTCAAGAAATTTGTGCAAGAACAACTGGTTCCAAAATTATGGAGAGGAGCGGTATTAGTCATGGATAATTTGAAGGCGCACAAAGTAGAGGGGGTAGAAGAAATGATTGAAGCAGTGGGAGCAAGAATAGTGTATTTATCACCTTACTCACGCCTAGTTTAACCCGATCGAACATTTATGGTGGGAATTAAAGGCATGGCTCAGGAGATTTGTACCTCGAAGTGTACAGATTGTGGAAAAACTCTTGGAATTGGGAGTGAAATTATGTTCAACTAAGCAAATCGAAAATTATTTTGCTCACTGCTGTTACTGTACCTCTTAGTCACGCAAAGTGCTGTATCGCTGATGTTATTAAATTTTCATTCCTGGGACGATTGAGGGTACTCAGGCATGGGATACTTTTATGTCTCTTGTTGCTACTACTCGTCAGTTGCGAATCAGTTTTTTTGATTATGTCCGTGACCGAATTTCTCAACTTGGAATTATTCCCTCTCTCTCTACTATTATTCGCTCGGCGTTGCTTAATCAGGGTATGAAAAAAATAAGTTGAAAATCCAGAAGCTTTGTGGATACTGGTTTCTATGACTTGCATATTTAGCCTTTCATACCGTAAATCAGCAACGCCATTCGCTCCAAGTCTTCTCTTCATCCCTTGGGCTTATCTTGGCAACTAGAATAACTGCTACCCCTACTTATTGAGCCGATACCTTGTGAGTAATGTCTACGGCTAGCTGTCACGAAACGGAAAGTTTCTGGCGGCTCTCGTTCGATGAAACGATTTGAGGAAACGGCTAATCTCTTGAGTGTGATTCAAACCTGTCGTTTTCAATCTCGTTCAGTAATGGCTTTTTTCCGTGAGGCTATTTCTGCCCATTCTTGTGACTTGGCTCGGCCTGAGCTTATTCCCTTCTTTCAGACCTGAATCCTTACCTCAATACTACTGCCCTCATCACGGGTAACGTCAACAATCGTAGCTTGCGGGGCGGGACGCCATCGCGCAGTTTTTTGTCCCCTGCCGTTAAGCGTGACGCCTTAAAGGTTTCAAGACTCAGCCAATTCCACAGCAGAGCTTCTATTTTTGCCATCGGCAGACCCGGTAGTTGCGTGGCTCCACGCAAGTCTGGATTACCTGAATGAGCTGGGCGTTTTCGGCTCATAAAATTTCATCACGATTCGACGAGCTCTCATACTTAGTCAGATTGTAACCCCAGTAAGAGCGAGTGTGATTTTTGCTTAATATCGCGTGGTAGACGTTAAGAACGATCGCCTGGTTGAGGGCGATGGCATCCTTCAGTTTAAGTTGACACCAATGAACCTTGCCTTACCTCTACTGTAAGTAAGCCCCATCATGTTGAACCACTGACTCCTTCTACCCATGCGCGGGAGATAGTCTGCCCCAAAGTCCAATCTTGCCCCAAAAAAAGACCCCATAGTTATAAAGAGGAGTCAGCCAGGGGATACCGGAGCAGGCGATAAATGTCGAAACCCTTGGTGTGTATAGGTTCAAAAAAAAGTCAAAAATATTTTCACAAAACGCTTGACAACTCTGGGGAGAGTTG
>NZ_JAUBTV010000165.1:0-140 GCF_036705145.1 Microcoleus sp. B5-D4
ACTAAATTAGCAGCAACTGCAACGCTGGTGGCGTTATCTGCGGGGGTGAAAGTGGCTGTGGGCGCTGTGGTGTCAGCCGTGCGCGTCAAAGCAGTGGCCGCTGTATTGTTGTTGCCGGCGGCATCCGTAGCTATATTGGC
>NZ_JAUBTV010000165.1:240-4712 GCF_036705145.1 Microcoleus sp. B5-D4
AAGTTGTAGGTGGTACCGGTGCCACTAAAGCCACTGACTGTGCCGTTGGTGACGGTGATATCACTGGCGACAAAGTTGGTTGTGCTTTCACTGAAGGTGGCGGTGACGGGAAACGCTGCGGTGACGGTGGCGGTGGCGGTCGAAGTCAGGCTGACGGTGGGCGGTGTGGTGTCAGCGGTGGTGAAATTCCAAGTAGCTGCGCCTGTCGTACCGGCATAATTGTTACCTGCTAAGTCTTTAATTGCACCGGCGGCAATTTCAACGTAGTAATCTGTGCTTTGCGCTAAATCTGCCAGTGGATTAACTGTGACGATACTGCCACTAATCGTGACATTGGTGGAAGTAACATTTATAGTTTCCACCACTGAGTTATCCGAGACTTTCTTGATGACAATATTGCCAGTGCCTTTTTGTACGGCTTCACTCAAGGTGACAACTAAATTAGCAGTAACTGCAACACTGGTGGCGTTATCTGCGGGGGTGAAAGTGGCTGTGGGGGCTGTGGTGTCAGCCGTGCGCGTCAAAGCAGTGGCCGCTGTATTGTTGTTGCCGGCGGCATCCGTAGCTATATTGGCGGGGATGTTAACTGTAACTGTGCCGCTCCCTGTGGGGGTGACGGTGAAGTTGTAGGTGGTACCGGTGCCACTAAAGCCACTGACTGTGCCGTTGGTGACGGTGATATCACTGGCGACAAAGTTAGTTGTGCTTTCACTGAAGGTGGCGGTGACGGGAAACGCTGCGGTGACGGTGGCGGCGGCGGCGGAAGTCAGGCTGACGGTGGGCGGTGTGATGTCAGCTAAAACACCTGTGGCTCCGAAAACTCCCAGATAATTATCAACGCTGGTACCGCTTGTTTTACTGAGGGTAATGCTCTGCAGCGTTTTGGCTGGGTTAGGATTAAACATGAACCCGAATAGGGCCGGATCATTGGCATTCTGATAACCGTTTCCTGCTGTATCACTGCTTCGATCCATTCCGTCGATTAGATAGTAACTCGACGATGTTTCGGTAATTTCGTCATACCAGTCGGGAACTACTGTGGCTGTGCCTGTCCCAGTAGTGCCATCGCTATAGTTAAATGTCACCTGCATCCCAGCGCTGCCATTTGTACTGGTGGCGAACAGGTGGATTTGTGAATACTGGTTGGGCGTAACAGCAAAGTTAAAGGATGTGCCGTTAGTTGTAAGAACTTTGGCGTTGTTGCCGTTATTGGTGTTGTTGTAGCCTAGCTGAACGTCGGGACGGAAGGCATTTGCTGCGAAAAAGCCGTTGTCGGGTAAACCATTGCCACTAGCACCGCCTTTCAAGGTTGCAAAGGACTGAGTGATTAAGGTATCTATGCTAGCCCCTCCCGCTGCGTTACCCAATTCGCCTTGTAGGGTGTCTGTGACTCCTCCCGTGTAGTTGATAATGACATCGCGATCGAATACTGATGTGAGATTAAATTGAACGGGTGAGGCTAAAACATCGGCATAGGTTGCCATTGCTTCGCTGGACAAGGCAAGGGAGGCTTCGATCGCCCCTGTTGTTTTTTCTAATTCCCAGTCGCCCCCTAGTGCTGCATTCCCCGTCTTGTCGGTGGATGCTGCCACATCTGCCCCTGTGATTTCGCTGAGGCGCTTTACGAAGGTTGCTCCAACTTCTCCGGCTGCTACATCGCATCCATAAAGTAGAATATCCCCATTTGCTGTCAGGGCATTTCCCCACTGTTTTATCTGAGCGCTAAAATTTTCTAGGTTATTGTCATTGAGTATGTCAGCACCTAGTTTTAAACTGCCTTCGCTGCCGTGAGAAACTATATGAACTGCTTCAATATCTTTTTGATCTGCCAAGGCGTTAGTAATTTGGTCGATCGCGCTGAAATTTTCATTTAAAATCACAATTAGAGCGGGATCGATGCCTTGGATCAGGCTTTGATAATCCTGTACTGAAGAGTCTACGAAAATAATTTGCTTGTTCATAGTTGATAAGTTCATAATTGCTGAAATCCTTTATATCTATCGTTTACATCCAAGTCTGGCCGGGGTTGAGACCCCCGCCTCAAATCTTAAGTGCTCTTGCATAGGACTGAATAATTTATTAGTCTTATTGCTCAAATCGATCGATCGGTAAAATTGTTAGCCCGTTGCCTTTTTCACGGGAAATAAACGTGGAAAACTGATTGTCTTCGCTCACGGCTGACAGCATTCGATCGGCTTGGGCCCCCAATAGGGGAAGTCATAGCGCTGTAAAACCGGGGATTTTGTCGTCGTAGTAGTGCAGCCAGTAAAGTAGAGCCTGAGCGGGGTAGTCCTGATATGAAGTGAGGTTTCACTGGCCTCGTGGGGGAATGGGATCCCATAACATTAGATGCAACTTAAATGTATCATACCACAGACATATCTTTTATAGCATACTTTTATTTAACCTTTCGCAACACAACATCCAGATTTACGATCTCTTTACAATTTAGACATCGTGGGTTGGCTTTCCCCTATCTCTATCATTGCTTCGGGTCCCTGCCTTTGTAAAGTCGGAAAAGTCGGATCTTAAAGTCGGAAAAGTCGGATCTTTGCCATGAGGACATAATAAGGTTTACGCTATCTTTACAATCTAGATATCGCCCTTGTTAATTACTTAGGTATTTTAACTGCATATCTAAGGGAATCTACGCGGATATACGCAGATGAAGAGATGTTATTTGATGAGTTCTTCGAGGGATGGAAAAAGCAATTTTTCTGCGCTCACTTTTTCGCAATCACAAGGCTGTTGACTGGCGGATATTGCTGATACTTTTCCCAGCAGCAATTGAATGCTTTCGATTAGCAATGGTAGAGTTAATAAAATAATTGATGCAGAGACTAGCAAGCTAATTAAACCGTCAGCCCAATTCCAGTGCAGCCACGCGACGGCGATCGCAGCTAAAATTACTCCAACCGACGAAAAAATGTCGGCGACTGCGTGCAGAAAGGCGCTTTTGAGGTTCAAGTCGCCGTGACAGCAGGAATGCAAGCAACAAGCATTAATCGAGTTGATGCTTAAACCGACTATGGCGGTAATTAACATCGGCAGCCCTTCTACTTCGGGGGTTGGGGACTGCAAACGGCCGATCGACTCGGCGGCAATCCACAGGGCGATCGCCACTAAACTGATACTATTAATTAAAGCAGCAATGATTTCTCCACGGGCGGGCAGGATGCCCACCCCACAATCAAATTCACTGTTTGTGGAACAGGCATCTTGCCTGTTCTTAAGAATACTGCCCGATCTCAATACTAGCTTTTTACGGGCGGGCAGGATGCCCACCCCACCGGCCAATTCACTGTTTGTGGAACAGGCATCTTGCCTGTTCTTAAGAATAGTACCCGAACTCAATTCGATCGCGCAATCCACCGATTTACTTCTGTTTTTAAGTGACGAGTACCAAGTCGCTGTCAAAGTTATTGCTAAAGCTGCTACATCTGAAAAAACGTGACCCGCATCTGCTAGTAGGGACAAACTATGAGAATTAAGTGCGGCGATTAACTCTGCTACAAAAAAGCTGCTAAGCAATACCAATGCTGTTTGTAAAAGTCGCACTTTGCCCATTCTGGGATTTATATTCTCGCATTGTGCGATATCCTTGGCGTTTTCAGGCTCAAAATTGTCCCTAACTGGAAATATCATGCAGCAGTCCTTAAGGTTAAACTCGATTTTAAATTAAACATTAAATTAGCTATCAATGACCGATTATATACCAAATCCGAACCAAGATCCGGAAAATTTGAGCGCAAATTCCCCAAATTCTCAAATAAACGATCGTCCAATTAGCGACAACCAGCCAAATACTTTAACAGGGGAATCTTTAGTTGATTTGCGGCTGTACAACCAATCAAATTTCGATCGAGGAAAGCCCGGTTGGCTAATTTTGCTTTGGTGGTTCGTCCAGGCGATCGCATTTCCTCTCACTCCACACCCTTTTAACGGCATCAGAAGCGGCTTGCTGCGGTTATTTGGAGCGAAAATAGGTCGGGGTGTGATTATCCGCCCTACGGCTCGTTTTACCTATCCTTGGAAAATTGAAATCGGCGATTACAGTTGGATCGGAGATGATGTTGTATTGTACAGTCTCGATCGAATTGCGATCGGCAAACACTGCGTCATTTCTCAAAAAAGTTACCTTTGCACCGGCACTCATGACCCTCAAGACCCAGCCTTTGGCTTAATCACAGCATCTATTATCATTAATAACGGCGTTTGGATTGCCGCCGACTGCTTCATTGGCCCTGGTGTAGAAATCGGTGCAAATGCCTTAATTGGAGCTCGCAGCAGCGTCTTTAAAAATATGCCTGCAGGCTTTATTTGCACAGGAACACCTTGTCGTCCCCGCTGTCAGCGAGAAATTAACCAAAGTTCCTAAGAGATATTGCACCGGGAAACTAAGGAATGAGAATTAAATAACTTCCACTCTTGAAAGTGGGATGGGCGTCCCGCCCGTCCAAAAAGGACGGGCG
>NZ_JAUBTV010000166.1:0-4701 GCF_036705145.1 Microcoleus sp. B5-D4
AAAGAAACAACGTTCATAGACATATTGAATTGACAGCCGTCTTAAAAGAGATTTTAAGACAGAAAAAAAAGAGAGTAAGTGAATCGAGAGATTTGAAAAAGACTAGCCTTTGTCTATAAAATAGCTCGTAAGAGCAAAAAACATACGATGAAGAGTTTGATCCTGGCTCAGGATGAACGCTAGCGGCAGGCTTAACACATGCAAGTCGAGGGGTAGAGGAAGCTTGCTTCCTTGAGACCGGCGCACGGGTGCGTAACGCGTATGCAACCTACCTTTTACAGAGGGATAGCCCAGAGAAATTTGGATTAATACCTCATGGTATATATCATTCGCATGTTTGATATATTAAAGTTCCAACGGTAAAAGATGGGCATGCGTCCTATTAGCTAGATGGTAAGGTAACGGCTTACCATGGCAACGATAGGTAGGGGTCCTGAGAGGGAGATCCCCCACACTGGTACTGAGACACGGACCAGACTCCTACGGGAGGCAGCAGTGAGGAATATTGGACAATGGGCGCAAGCCTGATCCAGCCATGCCGCGTGCAGGAAGAAGCATCTATGGTGTGTAAACTGCTTTTGTACGGGAAGAAACACTCCTTCGTGAAGGAGCTTGACGGTACCGTAAGAATAAGGATCGGCTAACTCCGTGCCAGCAGCCGCGGTAATACGGAGGATCCAAGCGTTATCCGGAATCATTGGGTTTAAAGGGTCCGTAGGCGGTTTGGTAAGTCAGTGGTGAAAGCCCGCAGCTCAACTGTGGAACGGCCATTGATACTGCCAGACTTGAATTACAAGGAAGTAACTAGAATATGTAGTGTAGCGGTGAAATGCTTAGATATTACATGGAATACCAATTGCGAAGGCAGGTTACTACTTGTGGATTGACGCTGATGGACGAAAGCGTGGGGAGCGAACAGGATTAGATACCCTGGTAGTCCACGCCGTAAACGATGGATACTAGCTGTTGGGGGCAACTTCAGTGGCTAAGCGAAAGTGATAAGTATCCCACCTGGGGAGTACGTTCGCAAGAATGAAACTCAAAGGAATTGACGGGGGCCCGCACAAGCGGTGGAGCATGTGGTTTAATTCGATGATACGCGAGGAACCTTACCAAGGCTTAAATGTAGATTGACAGGTTTGGAAACAGACTTTTCTTCGGACAATTTACAAGGTGCTGCATGGTTGTCGTCAGCTCGTGCCGTGAGGTGTCAGGTTAAGTCCTATAACGAGCGCAACCCCTGTTGTTAGTTGCCAGCGAGTCATGTCGGGAACTCTAGCAAGACTGCCAGTGTAAACTGTGAGGAAGGTGGGGATGACGTCAAATCATCACGGCCCTTACGCCTTGGGCTACACACGTGCTACAATGGACGGTACAGAGAGCAGCCACTACGTGAGTAGGAGCGAATCTATAAAACCGTTCTCAGTTCGGATCGGAGTCTGCAACTCGACTCCGTGAAGCTGGAATCGCTAGTAATCGGATATCAGCCATGATCCGGTGAATACGTTCCCGGGCCTTGTACACACCGCCCGTCAAGCCATGGAAGCTGGGGGTACCTGAAGTCGGTGACCGTAAGGAGCTGCCTAGGGTAAAACTAGTAACTGGGGCTAAGTCGTAACAAGGTAGCCGTACCGGAAGGTGCGGCTGGAACACCTCCTTTCTAGAGACGAAAAAGAAGGACTGGAAATAGAAGAGTCACAAAGCTCATTTACTCTCGCTGTTAATTCAAAATATAAAATAAGCAAAATACAGAGTCTCGTAGCTCAGCTGGTTAGAGTACTACACTGATAATGTAGGGGTCGGCAGTTCGAGTCTGCCCGGGACTACTAGTATGCTTATAAGGAAATTCTAGGGGTTGAGAGGTTATGTAACTCATAACTCATAACTAGTAACTCATCACTAAGATTGGGGGATTAGCTCAGCTGGCTAGAGCGCCTGCCTTGCACGCAGGAGGTCATCGGTTCGACTCCGATATTCTCCACTATCCCGTAAAGGGAAACCGTTCATTGACATATTGAGATAAAAAATACATTTAAAAAGTAGAAAGAACACGAATTATCTAAGTGATTAGATAATAAGTAACAAGTACAATAAGCAAAATAAGGGCGTATGGGGGATGCCTAGGCTCTCAGAGGCGAAGAAGGACGTGATAAGCTGCGAAAAGCTGCGGGGATTGGCACATACGAATTGATCCGCAGATATCCGAATGGGGCAACCCGGCATGTTGAAGACATGTCACTCCGATAGGAGGGCAAACCCGCTGAACTGAAACATCTAAGTAGGCGGAGGAGAAGAAAACAAAAGTGATTCCGTAAGTAGTGGCGAGCGAACGCGGATTAGCCCAAACCAAAGTTGTTACGGCAATTTTGGGGTTGTAGGACCACGACATTTCTTGCGGATTGAATTAGAACTACCTGGAAAGGTAGGCCATAGACGGTGATAGCCCGGTATAAGTAAGAGAAGATAAGGATAGTGGTATCCTGAGTAGGGCGGGGCACGTGAAACCCTGTCTGAATTTGGCGGGACCATCCGCTAAGGCTAAATACTCCTGAGAGACCGATAGTGAACCAGTACCGTGAGGGAAAGGTGAAAAGAACCGTGAATAACGGAGTGAAATAGATCCTGAAACCATACGCTTACAAGCGGTCGGAGCCCACAAGTTGGGTGACGGCGTGCCTTTTGCATAATGAGCCTACGAGTTACCGTTGCTGGCAAGGATAAGCACTTATGGTGTGGATCCGTAGCGAAAGCGAGTCTGAATAGGGCGATGCAGTCAGTAGTGGTAGACGCGAAACCGTGTGATCTACCCATGGGCAGGATGAAGCTGTGGTAACACATAGTGGAGGTCCGAACCGGTTGACGTTGAAAAGTCTTCGGATGACCTGTGGGTAGGGGTGAAAGGCCAATCAAACTCGGAAATAGCTCGTACTCCCCGAAATGCATTTAGGTGCAGCGCTGGTTATAAGTTATATAGAGGTAGAGCTACTGATTGGATGCGGGGGCTTCACCGCCTACCAATTCCTGACAAACTCCGAATGCTATATAATGTTTACCAGCAGTGAGGGCATGGGTGCTAAGGTCCATGTCCGAGAGGGAAAGAACCCAGACCATCAGCTAAGGTCCCCAAATGTATGCTAAGTTGAAAAAACGAGGTTTGTCTGCCCAGACAGCTAGGATGTTGGCTTGGAAGCAGCCATTCATTTAAAGAGTGCGTAACAGCTCACTAGTCGAGCGGACGAGCATGGATAATAATCGGGCATAAGCATACTACCGAAGCTATGGATTTGTAGTAATACAAGTGGTAGGGGAGCATTCTAACAGGGTTGAAGGTGTAGCGCGAGCTATGCTGGACTGGTTAGAAAAGAAAATGTAGGCATAAGTAACGATAATGCGGGCGAGAAACCCGCACACCGAAAGACTAAGGTTTCCTCAGCTATGCTAATCAGCTGAGGGTTAGTCGGGTCCTAAGGCGAACCCGAAAGGGACAGTCGATGGCCAACGGGTTAATATTCCCGTACTACTGTTAATTGTGATGGGGTGACGGAGTGATGAAAGTACCGCGAACTGACGGAATAGTTCGTTAAAGCACCTACCTATAAGTTGCGCAGGCAAATCCACGCGACTTGGGGAAATGCGATAGTACTCAGAGGCTTCGGCCAAAGAGATAGTGTACCTAAGGGCTTCCAAGAAAAACCTCTAAACTTAGATTAACAGTACCCGTACCGTAAACCGACACAGGTAGTCGAGGAGAGAATCCTAAGGTGCTCGAGAGATTCATGGCTAAGGAATTAGGCAAAATAGACCTGTAACTTCGGGAGAAAGGTCGCCAGCAGTAATGCTGGCCGCAGTGAAAAGGTCCAGGCGACTGTTTATCAAAAACACAGGGCTCTGCAAAATCGTAAGATGAGGTATAGGGCCTGACACCTGCCCGGTGCTGGAAGGTTAAGAGGAGATGTTATCTTCGGAGAAGCATTGAATTGAAGCCCCAGTAAACGGCGGCCGTAACTATAACGGTCCTAAGGTAGCGAAATTCCTTGTCGGGTAAGTTCCGACCTGCACGAATGGTGTAACGATCTGGACACTGTCTCAGCCATGAGCTCGGTGAAATTGTAGTATCGGTGAAGATGCCGATTACCCGCAGTGGGACGAAAAGACCCTGTGCACCTTTACTATAGCTTAGTATTGGTCTTGGATAAGTGATGTGTAGGATAGGTGGGAGACTGTGAAATGGCGTCGCCAGGCGTTGTGGAGTCATTGTTGAAATACCACCCTTTGCTTATCTGAGGTCTAACCCCGCTTATGTGGGGGACATTGCTTGGTGGGTAGTTTGACTGGGGTGGTCGCCTCCAAAAGAGTAACGGAGGCTTCTAAAGGTTCCCTCAGCACGCTTGGTAACCGTGCGTAGAGTGCAATGGCATAAGGGAGCTTGACTGAGAGACATACAGGTCGATCAGGTACGAAAGTAGAGCATAGTGATCCGGTGGTTCCGCATGGAAGGGCCATCGCTCAAAGGATAAAAGGTACGCCGGGGATAACAGGCTGATCTCCCCCAAGAGCTCATATCGACGGGGGGGTTTGGCACCTCGATGTCGGCTCGTCACATCCTGGGGCTGGAGAAGGTCCCAAGGGTTGGGCTGTTCGCCCATTAAAGTGGCACGCGAGCTGGGTTCAGAACGTCGTGAGACAGTTCGGTCTCTATCT
>NZ_JAUBTV010000167.1:0-4223 GCF_036705145.1 Microcoleus sp. B5-D4
TCCCGCCCGTCCTTTTTGGACGGGCGGGACGCCCATCCCACAAACTTGTGGAAGTTAGTTAATTCTCATTCCTAAGTGCCAACTTAGCTGTAATATTAATACGAGCTGAAAATATATAGAGACACAGTATAGAATTTAAAAATGCCCCACAGCCTTGTTTTAAACCTGCTGCCAGTTGCACCAATTCCATCCCAGTTTTTAACGGGACGGCATCTCCACGCTTTATTTCTCAACCTTGTGAGTGCTGTAGACAGCGATTTGAGCGCGTACCTGCACGACCAATCTCATGAAAAAGCTTTCACTTTAAGCCCTTTTCAAGTAAGCAGAAAAGAGGCTTACAAAAGCAGCAAGCCCCAGCCACAAAAGAGAGTTTTGGCTTCGGATTCCCACACAATATCTCCGGCTGTACAGTGGGAACACAAGCAACCAATTCAGGAAAATACGCCGATTTGGTGGCGAATTTCTCTGCTGGATGACGGTTTGTTCGATCGCCTAACTCAACTTTGGCAGCAACTTAATTTCGCTCGCCCTTGGCATCTCGGCCCGACAAATATATACATTACTAATATTTTGAGCGAACCGCAATCCAACCAGCCGTGGGTAAACTTTTGTACTTACGCCGAATTGTTCGATAGAGCGTCGGAAACTGAGCGCCAAATTGCTTTTAGTTTTTGCACTCCTACTAATTTTAGGCAAGGTGTATACGATAGTGCTATGCCCACTCGTGAGAGTATTTTTGGCAGTTTAGCTAATCGCTGGAACAAGTACAGCCGGATGGCGATCGAACCTACTTTCACAGAAGCTATTTTCCCCAGTTTTTTCGATATCCGAACAGAAGTTAGTACAGATTCTCGCAGTAAATTTATTGGCTGCGTCGGGGATATTAGTTACCGAATTATGGGAGATATAGCTCCTGCTACTATCAAGCAAATTAACACTTTAGCAGATTTTGCGCTTTATAGCGGAGTCGGGCGAAAAACGCCGATGGGAATGGGAATGACGCGCCGGTTGCAGGTTTTTTAATTATTCACCTTTGGGCTGAATTTCACTGACTATTTCATAAATATTTGTGTCTGGTATTTTCGCAAACAAAGGCGCCATCTGCTTCAATATTTCCTGATAAGCTTCGCTTTGATTGGCTGCCATATCTTCTACGCTTTCCCAAAAAATGATGGCAATACCTTTGTCTGTATTGGGCAATTGCAGCAGGTATGCTCCCTTAAAACCTGTGGCATAAGTTGCCACGGCTTTTTCAAAAAGTTGTTCTGCAGCTTCAAATTTTCCTGGTTTAAATTCGCCAATGGCAACGTAGGCAAACTGATGTCGGAGAAAGTCGAGAAATTCTGACATATCTTTTTCCTCACTTAATAGCGATACACTAAGTTATATTTTACCCGATCGCCCGAAATTTGTGAATATCGCTGTTTATAAGTAGATCGACCTAAAAAAACCTCACAGCGATCGATCTTTCGATTATTCTGCTCTATCCAACCAAACCATTAAATCGGATAAACTAGAAAATCCGACTACCTCCTCCACCAAATTCTCTAATTGCTCAACCGATAATTCCCCAATCCGCGAAACTACATCGGGATTTACGGCTCCTACTCGTCGCTCCAGCAGCCGCAGAATTAATGCTCTTTGACCTGCTCTAATCCCTTCTTGCATCCCTGCTTGACGGCCTTCTTGCATCCCTGCTTGACGGCCTTCTTGCATCAATTGAGCCCTAGCTCGCTCCAAACCTTCTTCTATACCTCTAGAAACTATTCCCCGCTGTTCTTCGATCGCCGCTTCTTGAGCTTCCATATCCTGGAACTCTTTCAAGGTTAAGTTAGCCTCATTGGCAATTTGAAAAGCTTTTTCTAGTTCAGGAACTGTTTCCATTGAGGCTGGGATTGTTTCTAGATCGGGAGTGTGCTTCATAAAATAAATCCATTTATCAGTCAAAGTTGTGAGTTCATCTAACTCTTTTTTGAACTTCGGCAACTCGACAAAAAACATTTCTACTTGGAGATGGGGATAATCAAAGAGTTTCTCTTTTTCCTTGAAAACGAAATGAGAAATAACATCAGGTTGTTCTTTAAACATTTCAAAATCGGTAATCGTCAAAGCAATTACTGGTTTTAATCTCGGATAACCTTCTCTAATTTTGAGTTGGTTGGCATAGGTTTTGGCTAGGTTGTAGATGACTCGTTTTTCAAAAGCGGCTACATTCAAAACTTGCATTTCAATAATTACCGTCTTGTCGCCTGTAATTCGAGCTTTGACATCCAAATAACTATCTTTGAGTCCGCTAACGGTAGCAGCCGAGTAAGGGTCAATAATTTGCAAGTCTTGGATGATTGGCTCACCGGCGTAAATTAGAGCATTTAAGAAGCTGATGAGGATGTCTTGGCTGTCGGTGGAACCAAAGATTTTTTTGAAGGCAAAGTCTGTTTTAGGGCTGATAAATTTCATGATATTTTTCCTAATCTGTTTTAGTGATTTATGAAATATTTTGATGAAGCGCGATGGCTTCGGGGCTACGAAAACTGGGTCGCTGCAATAGCCCACTTGAATTTATGAAAATACGGGTGATATAAATTTAACATACAAGTAAAAATAAAACCAACATAAAAGTAACAGAAATGACAAAAATATTAGTAATTGAAGACAATAACTTAATTCGAGAAACCGTATTAGAACTTCTGGCATCGCGCGGTTTTGAAGCTGTAGGCGCTGAAAATGGAAAAGTTGGTATCCAGTTAGCTGCCCAAATTCCCGATTTAATTTTGTCTGATGTCATGATGCCGGAACTAAACGGTTTTGAAGTATTCGCAGCCGTGCGATCGCACCCTGCAACCGCCAGCATTCCGTTTATTTTTATGACAGCCTCCGAAATGGAAAAAGCCCTGGAACTCAAAGCAGACGGCTATCTCCAGAAACCTTGCAGTGTCACAGAAATCCTCGGGGCGATCGCCACTCAACTAGAAAAACCGACAGTTAGCAACCCACAACATCAAAAAGTACAGGACAATTCTGTGCCATCAAATCTCAGCTTGCGCGCCAGCAATCAAAAATCTCGGTTTGAGATTGCCTCGGTTTGCTCGCAATAACACGCACAGTAACGTTATGGATACATAAGTTGAGGGAATTTCAAACTGGTTCCCCCCAGGGGTGGCTTAGACTGGGTATGTTGAATTTGGTTAAATATTTATGAACGCACAACCCAAAGGCCGCCTTGTTTGGAATCACTCTACCCACCTTCCCGGTTTGATACCAATTTTAGAGCGCCTCACCCTAAAAATGGGCATTCAAACAGTCACTCCCGGCGTCATCAACAAAGTTAAAGGACACATCCCCCGCATGACATTAAGAGTGTCAGTACCCATCCGCGGGGGATTTAAAATCATCGCCAGACAGGGCAAAACCGTACAAGAAGTCTTTATATTAACCACTCTCACTCAAGGGGACTTGGAAGAGACGATCGCCCAAACCCTACCCAAGTGACAATTTTTCCTTAGCAAGCAAAGCCCGAGCCCTAACTGAAGTAGTTTCATCGCTTTGGGTGATTTCCTCAAGTCGGGCCGAAACTTCCGCTAACCAATCCGGTTTAACAGTCGCAGCACCCGCCAAAGCTTGCAAACCCCCCGCTGCTGCGTAGCGCACCACCCATTCTGGATCTCGGGACGCTTGCAGTAGCGTTTTCACAGCGCGAAGTTGAGCATCTGCAATTTGTTCTGCCGGCATCAATTCCCAGCAAATCGTCCCCAAACCCCTAACCGCCGCCCGCCGCACGCTCAAAGCAAAGTCATTCGCCGCTGCATCCAGCAAAATCTCCAAACCCCTGGGGTCGCCAATTCCCGCCAAAGCCCGAACAGCCCAAGCTCTCGCCCCGTAATTGTAGCCGTCAAGCTGTTCTAGAAGCGGCAGCACCGCAGCTTCTCCGAGTTTAATCAGCCCATCAACGGCTGCAACAGCAGCGCCTGGGTTGTTGTAACCGAGCACTGTAATTAAGGTAGGAATTGCTTGTGTTGAGGGAGTCGCCGCCAGTGCTTTGACTGCGTTTAACAAGCCCTCGGAAGAATCTGCTTTTTCGACAGCCTGAATTAGTTCTAATGCCATTTATTTGTAAGCTTTACCGTGACTATTGTAATTGTAGGTTGGGTCGTAAATTTTTGACCCCACCCCAACCCTCCCCTTATCAAGGGGAGGGAGTAAGAAATTTACAAATGATTTAGGAT
>NZ_JAUBTV010000168.1:0-4125 GCF_036705145.1 Microcoleus sp. B5-D4
TGATTTTAAATCACCCTAACCTTCCTTCAGTCTTGTCTTATGGTACTCTGGCTGCTTAAAAACTGTCCGGAGTATTGGTATCGGAAAAACAGCTTTAACTCTGAAATTAATCTCAGAAGTTAACACACAATTCGATTATATTATTTATCGCAGTCTTGAGCATTTGCCTAAACTGATCGACCTTAAAGATGAACTTAAACAGTTTTTTTCTCAATCCCACGCAAATCCATTACCAGACATAATAGATTATTTTCGCTCATCTCGTTGTTTAGTAATCCTTGATGACGTGCAGAATATTTTTAAAACTGGTAACTTAGCGGGTCAGTATTTAACAGAATATAAAGATTATTGTAAATTTCTTCAGCAAATTGCTACCTTATCTCATCAGAGTTGTTTAATTTTAATTAGTTGGGAAAAACCTGGAGAAATAGAGACTTTAGAAAAAGAAAACAAATACACAAGAGTATTACAACTTCAAGGATTAGGAGAAGAAGCAAAAGAAATCTTGAGACAAAAAAATTTACAAGATGAGGAAAAATGGGATGAATTAATAACACTATATCAAAGTCATCCGGCTTGGTTAAATATTATTTGTTCAATAATTATAGAATTCTTGAACGGGAGCGTTTCCCTTTTTCTGACAGATGAAAATGAGTTGTTTTTAGGTGACATAGAAACCAATTTAGAATCGCAGTTAGAGCGGTTATCAGAATTAGAAAAAAATGTGATAAACTGGTTAGCCAATCAATATGAACCGATAGATATTTCCCAAAAACCTGCTAATATGGAAGTATCTCAAGCTAAATTTATGCACATTATACAATCTTTAACCAGACGCTGTTTAGTAGAAAAACTTCCCAGAAAAGAGCCAGCCAAATTTCAGCTAAATTCTATTTTTAAAGCACATATTAAGAGTGATTTTTAGGAAAATAAGTTGATAACTGATCTTAAAATGGATAGACTAAACGAATACCGCAAAATTGTTTGTGACTTTCTCGAAGACTTTTCTAAAAATGACGCAAATGCTCAGTTAATATTCGATATTGCCCGCGATCGATACCTCGTTATGCACAACGAATGGCGCGACGAATATCGCATCTATGGGTGTGCCATGCAGCTTGATATCATCGAAAATCAAATCTGGATTCAACACAACAGTACCGAAATCTACATCGATCGAGAACTGATTCAACGTGGCGTGTCTCCTCAAGATATCATTCTTGGGTTTCGCTCACCCAGCATCCGAAAACTCCTTGCCGCAAACTCTTGCTAGAGACAGAGATTATGACATCGGCATTATTTTTATCCGCTTTATTGGCACTCATGCCGAGTATGACAAGGTAGATGCAGAAACAATCTAAACACAAATTGATATATGGAAATACGTCCAATTAGAACCCAAACTGACTATCAGGATGCCCTTCGAGAGGTTGAGTTGCTGTTTAATGCACCTCCTAATAAACCTGACTCCGATCGCCTAGATGTGCTCAGTACCCTAGTAGAAGCTTACGAGAAGGCACACTTTCCGATCGCAATACCCGATCCCATTGCAGCCATTCAATACTACATGGACGCCCGCGGATGGTCGGGTAGCGATTTGGAACAATGTATTGGCAGTCGAGTTAAAGTTTCTCAGATATTATCTCGCAAACTATCCTTGACTTTGGAAATGATTCGGAAGCTGAATCAAGAGTTAGGAATTCCCGCTGAGATTCTCATCCAGCCCTATGAGTCGCTACAAACCTCCGCCTAACAATAGAACACCATATTTTGGTGGGTAATTTTCCATTGCACAGACAAGGCACCCGAACAGTCACAAAGCAGGATTTTGGATGAAAGATTAACTCTCTTGAATTGTGGGAGACATTGCCATATTTTGTGCTTGTTTCTGCATGAATTCAATATCGGACAGCAACCAAGTGCGGGGCCCGCTGCACTGATGAGCAATTAACAGCCCCCACAGTCCTTTGTTCGTTAAAATTGGCACGACTAAATTGGCCCGAACTTTCAGGCTACGCAGAAAATCTCGGTGGCATGGGTTAATTGGTTCTACTTCAATATCTGCAATTGCTTTAACTCTGCCGGCTTCGTACAAAGCAGCGTATTCGTCGTTAAAACATTCATCTGGCCCTGTTGAACCCAAGATAGAGAGTTCGATCGCACTTAACATCTCGTAAGTCACTCGACCTTGCCACTGCTTGTAAAAATGATAAAGCACCGCGCGATCGCTCTGCAAAACTTCTCGAATATCGTAGAGGGATTTTTCAACTAATACATCGCGCTTTAGACGATCTGTCAAGCGGTTAACAATGTTTTGCAGCCGATCGCCCGACATAGTATTAACTCCTTTAATTCCTAGTACACTCGCCAGATATTAATTCTTGAACTTGCACAATCACCACACCTCAAATTGTTGCGCTTTGGGATTTTAGATCGCGCGAAAATGAGTAATTTTTGGCTTAACAGTTGTCTGGATGCCAGCAACATTATACTATTATTTTGACAGAGATAGCAATTTTTTTGGGAAACGGGCGATGGTGTCGGGCCCTCGCCCGTGCTACGGCTTTTTTGGCGCGAAGAACCACCGGCGGGACGCCTGTTCCACAAATGAAGAGAAAAGCAAGAGTTTACAATTGCTGGGAGGATTGCTAGATATGCCTAAAGTTGGTTCCTCTCAAAGAGAGTAATTGCTAAGATTTCTCGAAATCTAGAGGAAGCATCAAATATGTCTGTGCTAGAAGCTGCTTGGAAACACGAATTTATCGCTACGAACGGCATCAAACTGCACTATGTCACTCAATGTTCTGGGCCACAGATGGTGATGCCGCCCGGATTTCCTGAATTTTGGTATTCTTGGCGGCATCAAATCCCAGAATTTGCATCAGATTATAAAGTCGTAGCTGTAGATATCAGGGGTAACAACGACAGCGACCAACCTCACGATCAATCTGCTTAGGTGATGTCATAGTTTGTGCAAGATGTCAAGGGCATTATTCAGGGTTTGGGATACGAAAGTTGCGTCTTAGTTGGTCACGACTGGGGAGGCGCGATCGCCTGGAATTTTGCTTATGCTTATCCCCAAATGGTGGATAAATTAATTGTGATGAATGTACCGCATCCGGCCAAGTTTGCTGAAGGGTTATACATAGGTTTACATAGGTCTTATGGAGCGGGTAGGATAAAAGTATGGCAACAATCGACATCCTAGGGGTTCGGCACGCTTACGATTTGACGGCTCCGACTGCAACTTCCCCGGTTCTGGTATTTGTCCACGGCTGGCTGTTAAGCCGCCACTACTGGCAACCTTTGACCGATCGCTTGGCATCAAACTATCAGTGCCTTACCTACGATTTGCGGGGGTTTGGCGATTCTCAATCGGACTCCGGCGACGATCGCCTATGTTCCGAACCGCTAAATTCCTGCTACACTCCCGCAGCTTACGCTCGCGATTTGGAAATTTTACTCGAAAAACTCGATATATCTTCTGCTTGGCTGGTGGGACACTCTCTGGGCGGTACGATCGCTCTATGGGGAGCCAGCAAATTCTCCGATCGCATTAAAGGCGTGGTCTGCATCAATGCAGGGGGCGGCATCTATCTTAAGGAAGAATTCGAGCGGTTTCGAGCGGTAGGCAAGCAGCTAGTGACAATGCGTCCCGGCTGGCTGCCTCGCTTGCCCTTAGCAGATTACGTGTTTGCCCGCGATTCAGTAGCCCGCTCGATCGGCAGATCCTGGGGACGGCAGCGCTTAAGAGATTTCGTGGGAGCTAATCCAGAGGCAGCTTTGGGGGCTTTATTGGACTCCACCACAGAAGCCCAGATTCACCTCTTGCCACAAATTGTGTCCCAACTCAAGCAGCCTGTTTATTTTATTGCCGGCACTAAAGACAAAATTATGGAACCAAAATACGTGCTGCATTTAGCTAGCTTTCACTGGATGTTCCAAGGTTGTGGCGAGAATGTCCTTCAGCTTCCCGATTGTGGCCATTTGGCAATGGTGGAACAGGCGGATGCAGTGGCTAGTTATATGCAAAATATTCTGAAAGAACTTGACATCCACCCCGACCGTCGCGGACGGGGATTCCCAAACCTCACGATTTGAATTTCTGCTTCTTCGCAACTGCCT
>NZ_JAUBTV010000169.1:0-3724 GCF_036705145.1 Microcoleus sp. B5-D4
ACTCATTATTATCTCCGATGATTCACTTTTACTTCCTCAATCCGCGTATGTGCCAGTTGGGGGTGCGGAATGTGGGTGATAAAACTTTTAACTTCAACTGCTATCTTGCGATCATTGTTCTCAGCAGCTAATAGCTGTTCGGCACCAATATCGATCGGTTTCTCTTCGCCCAAGCCAAGGGATACGGATCATGGGTAGTTGTCCAGCCCGCCTTAATCAGAGCCTGTTTGACAACTTGATGATAAATGTCTCTTGCTGGCACGATCGCTCTCTTTTGCGATAGAGGTTGACACTGACTATTATAATGTGCAGAAGTCTCAACCATTATTCGAGAAATTCAATCTGAAACAACACGATCGCCCGTTAGCGAAGCCCTCGAAGAGGCTCGCCCCACCCAAATAGTCCTGAACCCACATCAAGGGCAGAAACCGGGTTTCTTCCTATATCTCTAGCCCAGAATCTGCGATTTTTCAGAGAAACCCGGTTTCTTCGCGTAACTCCTACCAAATCAAAATCTGGCAATACGCTAAATATAATTAAAATTTGTTAAGATTAACTCGACCTCAGCGCCGGCATCCCATCCGCCGCTAAACCAGCCCTTCCCCAGTCCCCACAACAATGCTGCGACTCGAACACATCAGTAAAATTTACCCCACAGGCGTCGTACTCAAAGATGTCACCTGGGAAGTCAAGCCAGGCGATCGCATCGGCTTAGTAGGCGTTAACGGTGCCGGCAAATCCACCCAACTCAAAATCATCGCCGGCGAAATCGAACCCACCGCAGGCGAAGTCATTCGCCCCGCCAGCCTCCACATCGCCTACCTCTCCCAAGAATTTGAAGTAGATCCGACTCGCACCGTCAGAGAAGAATTTTGGCGCGCCTTCAGCGAAGCCAACGAAGTCCACGAATCCCTGATGCAAGTCCATCGAGACTTGGAAAACTCCTCCCCAGAAAATCTCGACGAATTGATCCACAAAATGGATCGGCTGCAACGGCAATTTGAAGGCTTAAACGGCTACGGTTTAGAAGCCCAAATCGAGAAAATTCTGCCCGAAATCGGATTTGAACCCGAAGATGGCGATCGATTAGTCAGCGCCTTCAGCGGCGGCTGGCAAATGCGGATGAGTTTGGGCAAAATTCTCCTGCAAAAACCAGACATCCTGCTGCTAGACGAACCTACCAACCACCTCGACTTAGAAACCATCGAATGGCTGGAAGTATACCTCAAAGGGCTGACAACCCCAATGGTAATCGTATCCCATGACCGGGAATTTCTCGATCGGCTCTGCACCCAAATCGTCGAAACCGAACGCGGCGTTTCCAGCACCTACCTCGGCAACTACTCCTCCTACCTGCTGCAAAAAGCAGAAGCCAGAGAAGCCCAACTCAGCGCCTACGAAAGCCAGCAAAAAGAACTCGAAAAACAGCAAGCATTCGTAGAAAAATTCCGCGCCAGCGCCACTCGCAGCACCCAAGCCAAAAGTCGCGAGAAACAGTTAGATAAAATCGAACGCATCGAAGCGCCCACTGGCGGATTAAAAACTTTGCATTTTCGCTTTCCCCCCGCACCCCGCAGCGGCCGCGAAGTAGCAATAATTGAAGATTTGGTGCACACCTACGGCGAAAAAATCCTATTTTTGGGAGCAGACTTGTTAATTGAAAGGGGCGATCGCATAGCCTTTCTCGGTCCCAACGGCGCGGGCAAATCCACCCTGCTGCGACTGATTATGGGTTTAGAAAAGCCTTCTGAAGGTACAGTCAAATTGGGAGGCCACAACGTCATCCCCGGTTACTTTGAACAGAATCAGGCAGAAGCCTTAGATTTGAATAAAAGCGTGATCGAAACGATTCACGACGAAGTTCCCGACTGGAAAAATGAAGAAGTCCGGACTTTGTTGGGCCGTTTCTTATTTACGGGCGAAACAGTATTCAAACAAGTCGGCGCTTTAAGCGGCGGCGAAAAAGCCCGCCTAGCTTTGGCAAAAATGCTGTTGACTCCCGTGAATTTGCTGATTTTGGACGAACCGACAAATCACCTCGACATTCCGGCCAAAGAGATGATGGAAGAAGCGATTCAGAATTATGACGGTACCGTAATTATCGTTTCGCACGATCGCTATTTCATCTCCCAAGTAGCTAACAAAATTGTCGAGATTCGGGATGGAGAATTTCGCCCTTATTTGGGAGATTACCACTACTATCTCGATAAAATTGCTGAGGAAAAAGAGCTAGCACAAATCGCAAAACTTGAAGCTGAAAAAGCGGCTAAAAAAGCAGAAAAAGAAGCGAAGAAAAAAGCGACTGCTAAGCAAAAATAAAGTGGCAACGGTCGCAGATAAACCTTAGATCTGCGTTTATCTGCGTTCATCTGCGGTTAGAAATAAAACATCCCTATTTCTAACCCAAGACTCTCTTAATCATCTGATTCGCCTGCGACTCATAACTCCCACCAAACAAATTAAAATGATTCAAAATGTGATATAGATTATATAAACTTTTCCGCCGCTCGTAGCCTCCATCCAACGACCAAACCTGATTATATCCTCGATAAAACAGCGCCGGAAACCCGCCAAATAACTCCGTCATCGCAATATCAACTTCTCTATCTCCAAAATAAGTTGCCGGGTCAAAAATCACCGGTTCCCCCGTAGATGTCACCCCCGCATTTCCCCCCCACAAATCCCCGTGAACTAGCGAGGGTTGAGGTTCATAACCAGCTAACAATTCAGGAATCATCTCTAATAAACGTTCCCCTTGCGGAAAATGACCCCCCCGACGCTTAGCCAATTTTAACTGATAACCAATCCGATGTTCTGCCCAAAATTCTGCCCAATTTGCCGTCCAATTATTAATTTGCACCGTTGAGCCGATCGTATTATTAATATCCCACCCAAAAACTCCCCTCAATAAGCCCGAATTCGGCTCTTCTCCCCCCCTTAGCAAGGGGGGGCTGGGGGGGGTGTATTTGTGCATTTCGGCGAGTTTTCGCCCCATTTCTTCCCAAGCTCGATCGCCCCCGCGACTTCCCAAATCCAGCCATTCCAGCACAATATAAGCTGAATTCCCCTCAGTTCCCCAGCAAATCGGCTCAGGTACTCGAATCGTCTGGGTTTGCCGCATTTGCTGCAAACCCAGCGCTTCAGCTTCAAACATCGCGACTTGGCAAGCTTGATTGATTTTTACGAAGTAAGTGCGGGAACTGCTGCTGATAGAATAGCCTTGATTGATGCAGCCACCGCTGATGGAACGGCGATTGTCGATCGAAAATTTGTTTCCCGTTACTTCGCTAATGCGTGCGGCAATTTTATCCCACATAGCATGAAATCCTGTTGAGGGATGAGGGCGATCGAAATTAATTTAACAGGGATACCGAATTAAAAATTAATCAAAATTAATCAGCACAAACAAGAAAGCCCCTACCTGTACAGCAGAGAGGAGCTTTTGTTTAAAAGTGGTTGGAAGGATTGAGGTATTTTCGATCGGCAGTGAAGGGCCAAATATCTTCGCCACCTGGGGGTTTAACAAGCGAGCTCGGGATGGAATCCCAGTGGTGGCCCTGCGTCTGGCGACACTAGCGAAAAGTTGTAAGGGTAAAAAACCCTGAAGACTGCAGAGAATTAAGTCATCATCATCACCATGTGGAAACAGAGGTCAAGCCCTCGGTCTATTAGTACGCCTCAGCTTCATCCCTCTCAGGACTTCCACTTAACGCCTATCAACGGG
>NZ_JAUBTV010000170.1:0-3443 GCF_036705145.1 Microcoleus sp. B5-D4
TGATAGGCGTTAAGTGGAAGTCCTGAGAGGGATGAAGCTGAGGCGTACTAATAGACCGAGGGCTTGACCTCTGTTTCTACATGGTGATGATGATGACTTAATTCTCTGCAGTCTTCAGGGTTTTTTACCCTTACAACTTTTCGCTTGTTAAACGCCCATTTGGCTAAGATCTTTTTCCCGTCACTGCATCTCGAAAATAGCTCAATGCCGCTCGACAATATACAAACAAAAGCTCCTACATCAGAGGAGCTTTTGTTGTTGTAGGTTTTAAAGAACTTGGACGGGCTAGAGCATCGGTTCAGTATGCGGTCTTGACAAAACACACTGGAAATGATACCTGAATTGAGAAGCCTGTTAAATTCTCACAATCAGGAAGAAGAAAGAAACCTTATGCGTCGTCCCTTATGACATCCAAGGGTAAACGCATCTTGTCAATAACGAGGGGTTTTAGCACTGCGGACTCGGCTTTATTGTTGTTTATTGAGAACGGTTTTTCCACCTGTAGCGCTTTTGTCTCTACTCAGACGCTATATATGGGAATTTAGAAATTAGATGCGTTTACCCTGGGGTAGAAGCTAGAGGAAAAAAAGGAAACTACTCTACAAAACGCATTAAATTGAGAGCCGAGCGTCCTACTTAATATTTTGTTACATACTTACGAATTTTCCTGCCGGCTTACTTAAAGCCCCATCGGTCGCTGTTGGAGATTAAGATTAGATGCCCAGTCCCTTGTACCAACCAAGCTGCTTTGTAGCTCTTCCTGATCATAGACCGATCGCCCAAAACTGAAAAGCGAAAAAAGACGGAAAAAGACGGGTATTTCTAAAATTTGGATGCAAGGCGGAAAAAGACTGATAAAGGCGGATAAAGACGGCTATACTAGGGCTTGCTGAAGAAGTGATCGCACTTTACGTGGCTTAGGTTAAGAACTGGCACGATCGAGATCAGCGTGCAAGAAAAACAGGTAAAATAGGTCAAAAGTCGTGCATCGCCATCTGCGATCATGTACAGAAAAGCTGAGCTTGCTCCTCCCTCACTCTCCGACTTTGAACTACCCTTCGGAGGGAATTTGTCACTCCTTAACCGTTGGGTAAAAATGGCCCAAATAATCCCGTGGTCTGAATTTGAATCAGAATATGCGAAAACTTTCCCACAGAAAAGGGCGCACCAGCCAAATCATGGAGGATGGCATTGGGAGCATTAATTATCAAAGAAAAATTAGGAATTAGCGATCGCGAAACAGTCGAACAGATCCGCGAAAACCCCTATATGCAATACTTCATCTGTCTATCAAGCTACAGCAATGAACTCGCATTTGACCCATCCCTATTAGTAGACTTTCGGCAAAGAATTAGTCCGAACCTAATTAATAAAGTGAACGAACGGATGGTTGAAAAAATGCGACAAATCACGCCAGTCAAACCAGAAAAAAAAAAGGATTCGGACGCCAAAAATGAGTCATCCAATAGGGTAAAATTAATCATAGATGCAACCTGCGCCCCAGCAGATATTAGTTATCCGACCGACTTAGGACTATTAAACAGAGCCAGAGTTCACACCGAAAAAATCATAGATCTCCTGTATAAACAGCTCAAAGGTAAAATCCCGAAAAAACCAAGAACCTACCGTAATATCGCCCGAAAAGATTACTTATTAATAGCCAAACAAAGAAGA
Source organism: Microcoleus sp. B5-D4 (assembly GCF_036705145.1). Classification (NCBI taxonomy): domain Bacteria; kingdom Bacillati; phylum Cyanobacteriota; class Cyanophyceae; order Oscillatoriales; family Microcoleaceae; genus Microcoleus; species Microcoleus sp. B5-D4. The sequence continues at coordinate 1,675 of NZ_JAUBTV010000170.1, forward strand.
CCTACCCGCAAAAAAAAAAGACAGGCCATTAAAAAAAACTTCAATATATCAAAAGAAACCTCGCTCATATTGAACAGCTAATCGATTCAGGTGCGACCCTATAAAGTTTGAACAAACAGCAATATAAAAGCTTGCTAGTCCTCACAGAAGTCACTCGCCAACACCAGTGGTTATTTGATAACAATAAACAGAGCATTGAGGATAGAATAGTAAGTTTAAGTCAACCACACATTCGTCCTATAGTCAGAGGAAAAGCAGGGAAAAGCGTAGAGTTTGGAGCTAAACTATCGGCCAGTTGTTTTGAAGGATATGTATTTTTAGACCGGATGAGCTGGGATAATTTTAACGAATCAGGGGACTTAAAAGCCCAAGTAGAAGCTTATTATAGATTCACGGGATACTATCCAGAGTCAGTTCATGCCGATCGCATTTACCGTACAAAGGAAAACCGAGCATGGTGTAAAGAAAAAGGAATTAGGGCTTGCTGAATAAGCCTAAAACCCTTACCTCAAAAGACTTTGACTCGCGTTCGGCGTTGACAATGTGTAAGACTATGAGCTAAAATTAGTCAAAAGCCATGCACAGCAGCACTTTCGTTCATGTACCGAAAAGTTGACTAGGGCCCCAACCCCACCTTCCAACTTTGACCTTCACGGACAGGGGCAATTATCAGAGAATAATCGTTGGGTAATCATGGCAAAAATAATTCCGTGGTCAGAATTTGAAGATGAATATGCCGAAAATTTTACAGTATCTACAGGAGCGCCTGCCAAATCATTTAGGATGGCATTGGGGGCATTAATAATTAAAGAAAGGCTAGGAACCAGCGACAAAGAAACGCTAGAACAAATAAGAGAAAACCCATACCTACAATACTTTATAGGCATGACAACCTATAGTGATGCTGCACCATTTGATTCATCCATGTTTGTTCATTTTAGGGAGAGAATAGGAGTCAACCTAGTCAATAAAATTAACGAAAAAATGGTCAAAGAGCAGACCGAAGAGCCAGGAGTTATCGTCGAAAAAGAGTCATCAGAAATAAGTGAACCCAAAAATCAAGGAAAATTAATATTAGATGCAACCTGTACGCCAGCAGACCTTAAATATCCGACCGACTTAGGACTATTAAATCAAGCAAGAGAACATACTGAAAAAATCATAGATGCTCTACACAATCAAATTAAGTCACCCGTAAAAAAAAACCGAGAACTTATCGAAACCGAGCCAGAAAAGAATACCTAACCATAGCCGGCACAGCGAAAACCACGACAAAAAGAAAGAAGAAAAGCAATTAAAAAACAACTGCAATACATCCAAAGAAATTTGGCGAATATAGAGGGAATGGGTGAGCTACAGTTACTGACTAAATCTCATTATAAAATGCTGTTAGTAGTGGCAGAAGTCTACCGTCAACAGTTGTCAATGTATGAAAAGAAAGAACATAGTATTCCCGACAGTTGGGGTAAGTTTAAAGCAACCACATATCCGCCCCATCGTCAGAGGGAAAGCCGGGAAATCCGTTGAATTTGGGGCAAAACTGTCAGCCCGTTGTCGAAATGGGTACGTATTTTTAGACCGAATTAGTTGGGATAACTTCAACGAATCAGGAGACCTTAAAAGACAAGTAGAAGCATTTAAACAATTCACCGGATTTTACCCTGAATCAATTCATGTAGATCGGATATATCGCAATACGGTTTACTTAAGGTCGAACAAGTGGTACACTAGGTATGATGTACAAAAAAACAAATCAAGTATAATGCCGT
>NZ_JAUBTV010000171.1:0-3413 GCF_036705145.1 Microcoleus sp. B5-D4
GCGTAGGCGCTAAGAAAGAACGTTTCAAACTTATACCGCTGAGCTTACCCAGGTTTGCCTAGGTTTTTTAAAGCGGTTAATTTTTGCCCTGCACCCCATTTTCTAGCTATGGAGAACTTTTTCCTTTCGTTTTGAGAAAAGCGTTCAAGTCAGCATAAGTACCGCCGTAAGTCACGGTGGGAGTGTCGTAACCCTTTAAAGCAACGGTGTGCTGCTCGAAAGCGCCCTGGGCCCCCAATTGCGTCAGATATTTGTAGGTAGTTTCTCCCACAGCGATATCCTTGCCGAGTTGCTTGGTGCAAGATTCCAGGCGAAATGCTGCGTTTACAGTATCTCCCAAGGCAGTATAGTCCGATCGGTCGCTGCTGCCAGAATTTCCCACCATTGCATAACCAGTATTGATGCCGGCCCCGACTCGCAAAGGAAAAGGCAGCGGGTAACGGCTGCTGAGTTCGTCTGTTGCCTTGTGCAGTTCGCTCAAAGCTTGGCAAATCCGCATCATTTCCTCGCTGCTGACACCGCTGGTTTTGTGGAACCAGACGGCCATGATGGCATCGCCGATGTATTTGTCCACCCAACTGCCGTGTTCGCGAATGATCTGTCCTGCTTTGCGGAACCAATTGCCGATGACTTCCGAGAGGAGGGTTTCGTCTAGCTGCCTAGTCAAAACTGTAAAGTCTCGGATGTCCATTACCATGACGCTAATCAGGCTACGCACCGTCAAAGTCGCCGTAAAATCTTCAGAGTCTGTCTCGTGTATTGGATCGTGTCGGTGCCCGGCGGTTGGGTTGTAGAAGTCCAATTCGGTTTGACCGAAAATAATCCGATCGCCATTTCTGAGAGTGACAGGAATACTGACCCGCCGCCCGTTGACAAAGGAACCATTGCGGCTGCCCAAGTCGATTAGGTAGAACTCTCCTGTCTCCATTTGCTGTAACATCGCGTGATTACGGGAAATCCAGCGATCGGTCAGTACAAAATTATTGTCATCGCTCCGCCCTACTGTCCAGCAATTGCTGCCGGAGAGCGGCAAGTAGCGATTGCCGCTTTTCTCTGTACGAAGTACCAAATGTGGATTGGCTTGCAAAGTCACCACAGCCCTAAAAACGACATCAAGTCAACCGGTTTGAGGTTTTAAACTTTAAATTTTAACTTTACCGCGCGGCTTATGACTGAGATTGCTGCTAAAAAACCTCAAATCGGCCGTTCTCAAATCTAAAATTGTTTAGTCGATCGTCGATGCACCAAACCATACAGGATTGCCGAACCACAATTCGATCGCCAGCAAAGGTAGTTATGGTTCGATCATAAGCGAAATTGTCATATTTTTCACCCCACAGTTCTATCTGGGGAGTTAAATTTGGTGCTTTTTTGCTGAAAATATAACTATCTACCAATATTCTACCTAATGTCACGGCTCCCACTGCGATCCCAGTTTTATTTATGCTAAGGGGGCATAAAAAAACTGAAAAATGGCTCTCCGGCTCCGATCGAGAATTGTTAAACACAAGGTATCTTTAAGATTTGTTGCTTAACTTCTGGTTTTTGAAGATATCAACAAAGCCTTTTCCTCGCTGCGGCGGTCAATAAGTTGGAAATACGAGAATTTTATGTTGTCGAAAAGAATTTTGCCTTGTTTGGATGTGAAAGCCGGTCGCGTGGTCAAAGGTGTCAATTTTGTCAACCTTCAGGATGCTGGCGATCCGGTAGAAATGGCTCAGGTTTACAACGATGCCGGTGCTGACGAGTTGGTGTTTCTGGACATTACGGCGACTCACGAAGACCGGAATATTATGATCGATGTGGTGTATCGAACGGCCGATCGCGTATTTATCCCTTTGACGGTGGGCGGCGGCATCCAATCCTTAGACACAATTAAAAGTTTGTTGAGGGCGGGCGCTGATAAGGTGAGTATTAATTCGGCGGCGGTGCGCGATCCGAGTTTAATTGACAGAGCTAGCGATCGATTTGGTAATCAGTGCATTGTAGTGGCGATCGACGCTCGCAAACGGCAAGACGCAGATCATCCTGGTTGGGACGTGTACGTGCGCGGAGGGCGAGAAAATACCGGCAAAGATGCGATCGCCTGGGCAAAGGAAGCCGAACAGCGCGGCGCCGGCGAAATTCTGGTGACAAGCATGGACTCGGACGGCACTCAAGCCGGTTACGATTTGGAATTAACTCGCAGCATTGCCGAAATGGTCGAAATTCCCGTCATTGCTTCCGGCGGCGCCGGCAACTGCCACCACATCTACGAAGCCGTGACTGAGGGGAAAGCAGAAGCTGCACTGCTAGCTTCCCTGCTGCATTACGGGCAACTCAGTGTAGGAGAAATTAAAACTTATCTAGCAAAATTTCAAGTTCCCGTGCGACAGCAGCAGCCATTAGTTATTAGTCATTAGTCAGTGGATAGTCGATCGCATCTCATATCTTGCAACATTTTTAACAAACCGCTCTGCGGGTTCACTCCAGCGCCCTCTCACGTTGCAAAGAGGCTAAATAAATCCGCCCCCACCCCACGATAAAACCAGTTACTGACATTGATACTGCTATGTGAGGCGCATCCGAAGGCACTTATAGAGAATTTTTTTGATTCTACACAAGTGCCTTCTACATAAATCTCTTGGGGCGATCGACGCCAGTCAACTAGAAATATTCCCTGAGAAGGATTTCAAATACCAGCTTTTTCAGCTAAATATTATATATTAGCTCAATTTGAAAGAAAGCAACGGTTGCTTTTATCAAACTTGAGTTAAAGATTGTGCAGAATATGAGTGAGCTTCAGCCTGTTAACAATCTTAGCGATCAAAACTTCTAAAAACGGAGAAAATTTGTATGTCTTTTATCAGCTTTAACTTCCCTGCCAAGCGTTTAGTCCGCAGTTTAATAGCTGTTTGTTTTTGTGCTTTGATGTTTGTTTCTAATGCTTTCCCGGCTTTTGCAGTTACTAGCAGCCCCACAAAAGGTGAAGACCAACTTTTAGGAATTGAAAAAGAATCTCAAGAAGCTGTACTGAAAAAACCAATGTCCTTGGAAGAAACTCAAGAAAAAGCCAGCAAAGGACCCAACGAAGTTCAGGGAGACGCTGACATTGAAAAAATGAAAAATCCTTCCAATACACAAGCTACATCCTTTGAGCAACAAGTCAAAAAAGCTGTCAGCAAAGTTAAAGACTAACTCAGCGCGCAGTAGTCAGCGGACAGTTGTGAGTATAAAAGATTAGGGACACGGCGTAGTGCCGTGTCCCTAGATTTTTTTGTAGAGACACCGCACCGCGGCACATTATTGAAAAGCCAGTATCCAATCTAAATTTAGCTTGAGTTTTCATAATTGCTCTTAGGAATGAGAATTAAATAACTTCCACAAGTTTGTGGGATGGGCGTCCCGCCCGTCCAAAAAAGACGGGCGGGACG
>NZ_JAUBTV010000172.1:0-3390 GCF_036705145.1 Microcoleus sp. B5-D4
AAGTAAGGTGCTGCACTATCGGAAAAAATTCCCGTTAAATCATCGTAGGTAACAGTACCTGGTATCGTAAAATCCCCTTCTAGGATTTGTTCGTCACTTTTGGTTAGGTTGAACCTTTGGGCTGTCAAGCCCTTCTCAGCACTGTTGATTAAATGTACCAACTGCCACGATTGACCTTCAATGGTTGTTGCATTTACTGTTGAACTTATACCCGGTATTACTGTTGCCATCTGTTTTACCTTCATTTTGAACAATAGCCGCCTATGTTAGGCGGCTACGCCAGAAAATACACTTAAAAACCAACTAACTACCTTTAACTTTTGTCGCAAGCGCGATCGCAAAACCAAACAAAGTAGTGGCCAGAGTAGTCAGATTGACAGGTGCATCACCCGACGCTTTTAGTCCGATTGACAAAGCCCCAAACGTAACCCCTACCGCACTTGTACAGAGCGAGAACATAAGGAAGCGGTAAGCATATCGGTCAATCTCAAGCATCTTCTATTGTCCAATCGGTTCGTGATGGGATATTCTCGCTCGGAAAACCCGCTCTATCGTGCAATGTCCCGTTTCGCATCAAAACACTTTTAATGTCTCGAACATCGCACTTTAATACCCCTAGCTCCACAATTAGGTTGTCGATATTTTGTTGCATTTTACGCCCATAACTAAAGTTATGCTTTTCAACTTGTAAGGACAAATTTTCTAGCTTTGTACTGTACCTAGACATAGCAAAAGCAAAACCCGCTGTAGCAGCGCCACCGCCACCACCAATAACTAAGATTACGATTTCTAGTAATTCTTTTGTTGTCACTTCAATTCACTTCTCCTGTGTATTCCCAGACCGTGACCGTCGTACCTTCGCCCCAAATAAATGGGTTGATTACCAAACTATATGTAATTTGTTCAGAAAAAGTAAATACTTGTAATCGATTTACGTATAGCTTCCGAGCGCTATTTAAGCGCGCGTCACTACTACCACCAACGGTTAGACCCGTAAATACTTCTCTTTGAATGTACGCGCCTAAACGCCATTTGTTAGCATCCAAAAAAATAGGTGCTGACATAATTAGTGCTACCACAGGAGAGTTTAAAAGTACCGGGCAAACAAGTCTACTTGTTTCGGCAAAATTGCCAATAAAATAGACTTGTTGCCAGCTATCTTCTGTTGGAAAAAAAGCTAAAACCATGCCGTAAGTGACTGTTCAACAGAGATTAAAAATTCATAAGCATCGTACCCGCCGTCACTTAAACAGTCGAGATAATCGTCAATCTTTTTGCCACCGTTAATCCAATTGTTAGCAGCGACGTTTGTTTGAATCATTAATTCTATGTTTTTCTGGCTAGCGCTTGCTAAATCAATATCAACATAAAACAAGTCCTCTGCCGATTCAATCTCTGTTATTCCCGTGGGCGTCCAAATTATTGCCATAGATTTATTTAGTTAATGTCGATAAAACCTTGAGGGGTCACTCGCACGGCAATACTATCATCTACAGGAGTTGTGGGTTTAAGTAGAACTACAATGTCCGATGCGTTCTCCGAAAATCCTCTGTCAGCACCCGTTGCACCAGTTTTAATCCCAAAAGGACAACTAACCGACGTTACTGTGGGAGATTTATATGTTTTTCCCGTAAAACGCGATGTTCTGTCTGCACTGGCACCTTTCCTTGTAAAGATAACCCTTGCGGCCGGAGGTTGCTTTCGCCCAACTGCTCCTACTACTGTCGCTGTTTCAGGTTTTGTAGTTCTAGCCCACAAAGTATCACCTACAATCTTGCTAGTAATACTGGTAATCAAGGCGTTATCTTTTTCTTGCTCCTCTCCACTTACAGTTTTATCGCTTGGAGCCGGAAGTTTTAATCCTACATAAATTTTATCGTCTGCACGACCGAATGGAATCAGTATGCCGTCTTGTTTGCCCACTAAAAGCCGCCCGCCCTTTGTTGCTGTTTTGTAAGCCGCTTGTTTAGCCGCAGTATCTAGTCTCATGTAAGCTTCTAGTTTGTCTTTGGCGGCTTTTAGTTCGTCCGCTCTCATAATGTCGCTGAATCTTGCCATATAAATACCTTTGCTTTAGTATTTCTAGTTTAGGCGTTTTTTTTTGCTATATCACGCTATACAATTTTTGGAAACCTATTAGGGTTATGCGAATATATTGATATATTCTTTCTTTTCGTTATGACTACTAAACCTACTGCTAAACGCCTCACTCTCGATAGTACCAAAGGGGAACCCTCCCTACTTTTTGCGATAAACGAATTAATTGCAAATGGGGGGATTGATTTTGATGAATGGTGGAAAGAATACCGAAAGGGCTTCCCACTACGCAATCAAGCTGTAACCAACTTTCGGAAGGAGAACTGGGTAACACCCAAATACCTCGATATCACACCAAAAGGTATAGGTACGGGTAAGGTATTCGAGTTTTTCCCAGATGAAAAAGACCTAACTACCAGTTACATACTTTCAGGTACTACTCGTGACATCATTCAACACATTACTGCTATTGGATATCAGCAAAGCGCAAGTGCTGGTAGTGTATCTGGTAAAAATAGCAAACCACCTCTTCGAGGCTTTCCACTGATTGAGCTTTATTTTGTTAGTCCCGACAAAAAAGTAGGGGTCAAATGGGTACGGTGTGCGGGCTTCACCGATGACCCAAAAATCGCTCAGACCAAACTCGCAAAACTGGTAACACCCGCTGATATCAAAAGTTGGGCAAACAAAATCAAAATTATTTTTGGTGATACCAAGTACGTTTGGAAAAAAGGTAAAGAGTGTTTGTCCTATAGTGGTCAAATTGCTCGATTACAAGGCTTAGAGGGATACGCCTATGTGAGGAACAAGGAAGATGGTGTCGCTTTATTTACGGCAATACTAAAGATATTTGATGCTATACCCGACAAAGACGGCTTTAACGAGAGCGAGAGTACATCTATCACCAAGTACGCAAAACAGACTAAGGAAATAATTGTTGTGGGGGAAAAGGTAAAACCTGATGAGCGACGACCGCTGGCTGATTGTGAATTTGACCGGGCCATACTTAAACTACCCCTGCTGAACAAACCCATCCCTTTAGTCAAAAAAAATGTGGTGCTTTACAAATGAGAGTATTTGCTAGTATTTGAGTGTATTTTCTGGCTTAGCCGCCTAAGTTAGGCGGCTACTTCTAAAAATAGACTGAAAATGACCGATTTTGCGACTTGACGTGAAGCGGGTGCAAATGCGATCGTCGTAAACAACAGAAGACCCCTACGGTGCTACTAACACTTTCGGGGTATTTGCTTCTGGCTATATCAGAGCCTTTGGCTTCATTATTATGTCACAACAGTCCGCTTCACGTACCCCACGATCGACTTCTCTTAAGTATTCGTGGGACGCACCCCTTGC
>NZ_JAUBTV010000173.1:0-3173 GCF_036705145.1 Microcoleus sp. B5-D4
GAGCTGGGTGCGGTGAAAATCGCACGCCCAGATCTAACTGAGAGGGGCAGGGAATAATATCCCTCCTCGACTCAACCCACTTCGCGCGCAAATTTTCTGAATCTCGACCCAATCCCTGTTTACGGAAAAACCGATAAAGACCCTGTGTTCCAGGGTAAGCGAATCAAGAGAGGTTTGTACAAAACATCAGGCGGTCAATTGATTAATTCTGATGTTAATGCTGCGTATAACATCCTTAGAAAAGCAATCCCAAATGCTTTCAGCAATGGGATAGAGAGCTGCGTAGTTCAGCCGAGGCGGGTTAATCCGCTCAAAGTGAAAGTGAAAGGGGAGGGACTTGACGCCTCCCATGTCATGTGCAATAAATGACTATACTTTTGCCAGCTATTTCCTGTGTTTCTAACTGTATTTGTTTTATACAGTTAGGAGGAAGCCGTCCTATAAGGACGGGGCTTTAGACCCAATTTTGCCATAGTATTGTAAATACCGTCAGGTCGCCCCTATTTTATATTGTTAAATGAATCGCACGATTCCCGAACAAGAATCCCTCACCGTCGAGTTTAAAAGCGATCGCACTCGCCTGCCAGACAAAGACCTGATTGAAACCGTCGTCTGCCTTGCCAACACCGACGGCGGCTCCATTTACCTCGGCGTTGAAGATGACGGTCAAATAACAGGTTTGCACCCCCAACACCAAAACCTGTCCACCTTGGCAGCCATGATTGGCAACCGCACCAACCCCCCAGTCAGCGTACGCGTTACAGCGTTGCTAGAAGCAGGTCAAACCATTGCCTGCATAGAAGTCCCCAAATCAGCTCGCATCGTCGCCACCTCTGACGGACTCCTACAACGCCGCCGCCTGCAAGTAGACGGAACACCTCAATGCGTCCCCTTTTATCCCTATGAATTTGCCACTCGCCAGTCAGACTTAGGCGTTCTCGATTACTCCTCATTACCCGTCACCGGATCGTCTGTCACCGACTTCGACCCCCTGGAACGCGAACGCCTGCGACAATTAATAGAGCGATATGGTGGCGATCGTACTCTGCTATCCTTAACCGATGAAGAACTCGACGGCGCTTTAGGTTTCGTGCGTTCTACCGATGGAATTCGCTTCCCCACCGTCACGGGACTGCTGATTTTAGGACGAGAAAGCGCCCTCCGCGAACACTTACCCACCCACGAAGTCGCCTTTCAAGTCCTCGAAGGCACCCAAGTGCGAGTCAATGATTTTTACCGCACCCCCCTACTAAAACTGTTTGATCGAGTCATGGAACAGTTCGAGGTGCGTGTCGAAGAAGATGAAGTGCAAATCGGTTTATTTCGCGTCCCCGTTCCCAACTACGATCGCCGCGCCTTTCGCGAAGCCTCAGTCAATGCCCTCATCCACCGAGATTACACGAAATTGGGAGCAGTTCACATCCGCTGGGAAGATTACGGAATTACCATCAGCAACCCAGGAGGTTTTGTCGAAGGTGTCACCTTAGATAACCTGCTAGTCGTCGAACCCAGGCCGAGAAACCCCTTTCTAGCCGATGCCATTAAACGCATCGGACTGGCGGAACGCACCGGACGTGGTGTAGATTTAATCTATCAGGGGTTATTGCGCTACGGAAGATCTGCCCCCGATTATCGAAGTACAAACTCTCATTCTGTTACCGTCAGACTGCCAGGGGGGGAAGCCGACTTAGGACTGTTGCGCGTAGTGATTGAAGAGGAAAATCGCCGTCAAAGCCCACTCCCCGTTGACTCTTTAATCGCTTTAGGACAATTGCGACAAGAAAGACGGTTAGACACGGCTACCCTCGCCCGTGCCATTCAGCGAGATGAAGCGATCGCCCGCAGCGTGTTAGAACGATTAGTTGAAGCTGGTTTGGTAGAAGCGCGTGGCGTCAAAAAAGGACGCACCTACACCCTTAGCCCCTTAGTTTACCGAGAACTGGGACAATCCGCTGATTACGTTCGGCAAGCTGGCTTTGAACCCATTCAGCAAGAGCAAATGGTGCTTCAATATGTAAGGACTCACGGCAGAATTACCAGAAAAGAAGCTGTGGAACTTTGTCGTATCAGCGAAGACCAAGCTAGTCGCCTGCTGCGGAAGTTGACTGATGCCAACCAGTTGAATTTAGAGGGTCAAGGCCGCGCGTCATATTATGTTGTTTTCTCGCTATAAAACACGCGCCTCGCCTTTTAAACACGCACCGCGCCTTTTAAACACGCGCCGCGCCTTTTAAACACGCACCGCGCCTTTTAAACACTCATCTATAGAGTCTGTGGAGGAAAATTGGGTGGGGACTGCGCGATCTCCGCTCACTTGCTAATTTTAATAATTTAGCTTTTTACTAAAAGGCTAACTTTAGCTCTTTATCTTTCAAGTAAAATATAAATTACTAAAACACTAAAATAATAAAATTAGCTTTTTAGTAATTTAGATATTGACTAATTTCGTTTTTTAGATGACGATATATATAGAAAACCCCATCCCATGTCCCTAAAGCCATGATTGCAGTCGCCATCGCGTCCCTGTCCGGGGGGCAGGGCAAGACAACCGCATCTCTATTCCTGAGCCGCCTCCTAGCGAGCCGGGGCTATCCCACACTGGCTATCGACGCCGACCCCCAACACAACCTGACCACCTACCTGGGGCTAGAACTGCAACCCAACCAGCCCACATTGCTGGAAGTTCTCAAAAAATCCGTGCCCATCGAAGACGGCATCTATCCAGTCGAAGGTAGCGACAACTTGTTTCTAATTCCCTCCGACGACGGCCTTGACGCCGCCGCCGACTACCTATCCAGCAGCGGCGTCGGCGCTACCCTGTTGCTGCGCCGCCTCGAACCAGTTGCCGAAGCCTTCAAATTTTGTATCATTGACGCACCCCCGCAGCGCTCGCAGATTTGCTTAACCGCAATCGGTGCCGCCGACACCGTAATCATACCCGCCGAAGCCTCCGTCAAAGGCTACGGTTCCCTAGTGCGGACACTCGACTTGCTCAACTCCATGAGAGATGTCAAAGCAACCAACGCTACCGTACTAGGAGTGCTGCCCTTCCGGGACCGCTGGATTGGCAACACTCAAACCCTAGAAAGCCGCCTTGCCGTAGAAGGAATGAAAGACGAAGTTGAAAACGAATTAATTCTCCCTTCAATCCGAGAATCCGAACAGTACAAAAA
>NZ_JAUBTV010000174.1:0-3168 GCF_036705145.1 Microcoleus sp. B5-D4
AACCTCTTTAAATATACTTAATATTCTTATTATATCATATTAGTCATTTATGTAATTAATTTTGTTTAACTACTTATGATGCGGATTATGCCAATCGATGCTGGCGAGTGCTGCTACAGTCCGATCGCGTCTTTCGAGAATTTCGCTCCCATTTTTCCGGCAAGGTTAGTCCGGTTCATTTTTTCTGGGGGAGTTTTGATTTAGCAGTGACTCGCTTTTCGGGGCGATCGGCTCCTGAGCATCCGGGAGGGGTGCCAAATCTACCGGATGCAGTGGCGCAGGAAGCCTATTCCCAGGAAGTCAGTAGTGCCGGATTTTGGCCCGGAGCCGGATTATCATACCCAGCGTTTTATTCCTATGCGTACCCAGAACCCGATGGGTTTAAGCAAGCTGAGGTTCGTCCTGATGCTGCATTTTACAGTAAAGAGTTGGGTGAATTTATTTTGCCCTATGATGCTGTCCGTGAGGCAGAATCACCGGATCAGATGTTGTTAGAGTTCTTGCAAAGCACCTACGAAGCTGCAGCCAGGTTAGGCAACTGGAATCAAAAGGAACTTCAGCAGTTGACGTTTAAGTAGCAACTGCATTCCTAAATTGGCGTTTAACTGGCAGATCTTAAGTGGTGAAATGTAGGACAATTTCGCAGACGGGTTTATTGGACGCTTAAACCTTATCAAAATACTCACCAGTTGTGCCTTGAGTTTAATGCTGATTGTAAATCCGGCAGTTCTGGCGGGTTATGCACCGGGCGATCAAAAGCCTGTCCCTCCAGAAAGAAGATCGGGTGGAGGAACGACTAGAGGGTGTTCTGGAGGAGATATGCCACTAACCGTTCTCGCCTCTGTGAACTACGTCGGACGAACGATTTCTCGACATCCTACGTTCGCTTGGTTTGTGCCTAATGATTCTGCCTCCAAGCCAATAAAATTCACGATTTACGAGTGGGTTCCCGGTGCTAAACCCAAACAAGCTCGCCAGATGTCCTTGCAGAGTTCACCGGGAATTATGAAATTATCCCCGTTCTCGAATAGCGAACAAGGACTGCAACAGGAGAAACAATATCTTTGGCAAGTTGTTATCAATTGCGACCCAGATAACCCATCAGGCGATCTAGTAAGCGAGGCAAATATTGAGGTTTTAGCAATGCCTGCGGCCGTGCAAAGTAAACTCAAGAAAGCAGTAAATAGCGTTGAGAAAGCTAATATCTATGCTGAGGCAGGTTTATGGTACAACGCGCTAGATGAAGTGCTCAAACTAGCCCAAGCGTCGAAACTGGGAGAAATGTGTTCAACTTTGTTAAAAGATTTGGCTGTGTCGGAAGCACCAAAAACTACTTCACAATTGTCGCCAAAAGAACGGGACGCTCGCGCAAAACAAATTGAAACCTTGAAGCAGATTGCAGATAGCGCACGCTGACATACTTGATAGCCTCTACTTTTTAGCAACATTTTAGTTATGACCTATGAAGAAGCGATCGCACTCGTTACGGCAACTATAGCTCCTCAATCTCTAAGCGAACTGCAAATCAATGTTCTTCGAGGAGCCTGGAACAAGCAGTCTTATCATCAGATTTCCCTCGAACTCAATCACGAGTACAGTTACATAAAAGATGTGGGCGCACAATTGTGGCAAATGCTAACCCAGGAGTTAGAAATCGGGGTAACAAAACTGAATTTGCAGGATGTCCTAAGGCAGTATGCACTGCAAAAACGAACGTGCGATCGGTCTGCATCTTTGCCACGCAATCGTGTCGATTGGGGAGAAGCAGTTGATGTTTCCCAGTTTTTCGGACGACAAGCACAATTAGCAATGCTAGAGCAATGGGTGATGCAAGATTGTTGCCGATTAATTGCGATTGCGGGCATAGGTGGCATCGGTAAAACAATGTTAGTAACTCAATTGGCACAGCAACTTGCTGATACTGAGCCGTTTGAAGTTGTGGTGTGGCGATCGCTGCGACAAGCTCCGCCCTTCGTCGATTTTCTCACTGAATTGATCTGTGCGATCGATCCGGATCGATCGCTGCCGCAGTCACTTGATGCCATAATGCGTCATTTGCTTATTCAGTTGCGCTCTCGCGGCTGTCTGCTCGTTCTAGATAACGTGGAAACGGTTTTTTCCAGTAAAAATTTAGTGGGTACTTATCGCAGTGGCTACGAAAACTACGGATTGTTATTTCAGCAGTTGGGAGAAGGACAACATCAGAGTACCATCTTACTAACGAGTCGCGAAATTCCCACAGAGGTTGCTGTTAGCGAAAGCCCCACCGCATCAATCCGATTGCTCAGGCTGGAACCAGTGTCGAGCGAGGAAGGAGAAACAATTTTAACCGCCAAGGAACTAAAGATACAAGCCAAACAACCGCAAGTAAGGGAATTAATTGAGTTATATCAAGGCAATCCACTGGCGTTAAAGATGGTAGCAGAATTGCTCAAAGATTTATTCGACAGCAATATTGCCACTTTTTTAGCTCAAGAAACTTTGTTATTTAAAGACATTCGCGACTTACTAGCGCAGCAGTTCGAGCGCCTCAGTTGGTCAGAGGAGCAAGTGATGTATTGGTTAGCCATCGCTCGGGAAGCCGTTACCGCAGAACAGCTACAAGCAGATCTATCTTTAGTGTCTCTGACAAAGTTGCGGGATACATTGATATCGCTCGATCGGCGATCTCTAATTGAAAAAATCAAGCCAACCTCAACTAAGCCGACAGAGCTAACTTCGTTAGATGGCGTCAGCTATACTCAACAGCCTGCGGTCATGGAGTATGTCATAGAACGATCGATCGAACAAATAACTCACGAAGTAGAGCAAGCACAGATTGATTGCCTTGGAAGCCATGCCTTGCTAAAAGCGCAGACGCAGACTATGTGCCAGACGTACAGATGCGTTCAGGGAGCGCTTGTCGCTCCTTGAAGAGCGCGCTCCTAAGATCAATGGCACTGAAAAAGGCTTAATCACACCCTCCGTTTAGCTTTCAAGACAGAACGAGGTTCCTGCATTCGAGGATATGGTTTCGGCCTGCGTTTCAAAACTCTAGGTTCAGAACGCTCAGGTCGAATCGTGAGTAAATTAGTTGCCACCTGTTCCAAAAGTAAGTAGTTAAGCAAAATTAATTACATAATTATCTCCAAATTCTTTAAGAATTTTTTCTACAGATGAAACAAGAGA
>NZ_JAUBTV010000175.1:0-3076 GCF_036705145.1 Microcoleus sp. B5-D4
AAGTTACATCGTCAAATATTTTTAACTGGTTTACACACTGCTGTTATTGTACCTCATCTTTCTGAGAAAGGCTATATGTTCCTTACAACAATATTGCGGCGCTAGATAAAGCAATTAACGATCTTAATCAAGACAAACCTTGTATCGCAGCAATTATGCTGGAACCCCTACAAGGAGAGGGGGGTGTTCATCCTGGTGACTTATTTTATTTTCAGTATGTTCGACAACGTTGTGATGATTTAGGTATCCTCTTGATCCTGGATGAGATTCAGACTGGGATAGGTCGTTCTGGAACGTTTTGGGGATATCAACATCTCGGTGTTGAACCAGATATTTTGACTGTGGCAAAGGGATTAGGAGGTGGTATTCCAATCGGCGCAACGCTGTGTAAAGAATTCTGCAATGTCTTTGAGCCAGGAGATCACGGCAGCACGTTTGGTGGAAATCCGCTTGCCTGTGCGGTTGCTCTAACAGTATGTCAAACACTAGAGCGCGACAATCTACTGAGTAATGTGCAGCAGCGCGGAGAGCAGCTAAGAAATGGCTTGAAGCAAATTGGCGATCGCTATCCGCAATATATTCAAGATGTGCGTGGCTGGGGACTTTTAAATGGACTTATCCTTAAGCCAGACAGCACACTCACTCCAACTGATATTGTTCAAGCAACATTGAATGAAGGCTTACTGTTGATTACTACTAATCTTCATGCAATTCGTTTGGTTCCGCCTCTAATTGTAACTGCTGAAGAAGTTGCTCAAGCACTGCTGGTAATTGAGCGCATTTTTGCCTCACTTAGTTCAACCTAAGATATTGCACCATTCTCAAGAACGGGCTCTCCGGCCAGTTCCACAATAAAGCTGATTAAACTCATCTGGAGGCGGGAATTATTAATTTGCTCAGTCCAGGGGACTCTGTGCTAGATTGATTGGTCTAATGTTACGAGCTAATTAGTGGCTATTTTTATGTACCAATATGCTGCATATCGATTTAGATAAAACCTCTAAACATCTTCCATATTACCTACAAATATTGGAGCAGATTCGCAATGCGATCGCGTCAGGTATACTAGCTGCGGGCACACCGCTACCTCCCAGTCGTCAACTGGCGATCGAATTGGGAATTGCTCGTCGAACAGTTGTTCTAGCGTATGAAGAACTGTGTGCACAAGGGTACTGCACAGGCAAAGTAGGACATGGTACTGTCGTTACTCAAATTCCAGTCTTACAACCAGAAGACAAGATTCGCAACACACAGGGATTCCCCAAGTGGCTATTAACTGAAGCCTCCTATACCTTTCAAGCAGACGATCGATCGGGATACAGACAAAATCTGCTTCACACCAAGCCTTGCTCAAGTCGATCGCCTACCACTCAAGACTATGCAGCAAACATTGAATCAGACGATTCGCCAAGCTATTCCTGAATTGAGTCATTACAAGAAAGATAATGGAGATTTAGAACTCATTCAGGCACTCTGTCAAAAGGTTCTACCAACGCGAGGTATTCAAGCTGAACAGAATCAAGTTTTAATTACTCATGGATCGCAGCATTCCTCTTCTCTCTTGAGTATCTTGGTTGCGCCTTATGGTGGCAGCATTAGCTATGGAATTCCCGGTTATCTAGCTATTCCTCAAAATTTCATCATGCGAGGTATGAAAGGAATTGCCGGTCCCGTAGATTCGGAAGGAGTGCGCTTAACTGAGGATGCCTATTCTGCTCGAATCCACTACGTGATGCCCGAACATCATTTTCCTCAAGGTGTAACTCTGTCGCCCAGTCGTCGATCGGCTTTGTTGCAACTTGCTGAAGCACAGGATGCCCTGATCGTTGAAGATGATTATGATAGTGAGTTTTATTACGATCGGCATCCATTACCTGCATTAAAAGCTGGAGATTTTGGAGGACGAGTTGTTTACATGGGCACCTTTTCCAAGCTATTGTTTAATAGTTTACGACTAGGGTATATTGTGGCTCATCCAGAAATTATTCGGCGCCTAGTTGATATTCGGTGGCAGTTGGATGGTGGGACGAGTTTAGTCTTGCAACGTTGGGTCGCGAAACTGTTAGAATCTGGAGCAGTGGAACGTCACCTGCGACGGATGCGAATTCATTATCGTCATAAACGAGACTCGATCGCTACATATTTACGAGAGTTGTTTCCAGAGTGGGGTTGGCAACTCCCAGGTGGTGGTATGCAGTTTTGGATTAAGCTTCCACCCGATCGCCCCGCAGACGAGATTGTGAATCTCGCAGCAGAAAGAGGAGTGGGTTTGTGCTCAGGGGCAGCTTATTTTGAGCCTGATGCAAAAGAGGCAAATTATTATCTAGTGCTTGGATATGGTGCAGTTACAGAATCTGATATTCATCAAGCATTTCATAGACTTAAGGGTTTGAGGCATTGACGGTAAACAATGATGTCCTCACTAGAATTAGCTGGATGCTTAAGTTAGGGAGGCGACTTTTTCACTAAACGGATTGTATCCTCTCAAAGTTTAGCGACTGTAATACAGTAGATTCCACGTTTATGGAGTACACCCCGGATCAATAAATCCCCGGATCGCCAATTGTAGGGAAACGGTACAGCGGCGTCTCCTGACTGTGAGTAATCTCAAATCCGGTGGCATCGGATTTGAGATTAGCTGTGGAAAAACCTGTGGAAAAGTTGCCCTCCGTTTGTGGAAAACATTACTGCTTGGCTCAAAACAGTTTTTGCACAAAGATGGGCGGGCGATCGACCTCAACAGCTTTTCCACAAGTTTTCCACAGGTATTTATTACCTATAAGTAAAGCCCAGCAAGCAGTTAGCTTTTTTTTCCACAGTTTCCACAGGGCGA
Organism: Microcoleus sp. B5-D4; assembly: GCF_036705145.1. NCBI lineage: Bacteria > Bacillati > Cyanobacteriota > Cyanophyceae > Oscillatoriales > Microcoleaceae > Microcoleus > Microcoleus sp. B5-D4. The sequence continues at coordinate 2,834 of NZ_JAUBTV010000175.1, forward strand.
TCGACACAAAAATAACTCAATAAATTAAAAAAAACTGGTTATCCCTACACACCCTACACACATAGTTCGCGACCCGCGCTAGCCTTAGAAACCCGGTTTCTTGGAAGATTTCTCGTTTTTACAGGCAAAATTTTGCCTAGAAACCCGGTTTCTAGCCCCAGGCTTAATACCATTTTTTTAAAGATGTGATAGACTTGTATAAAAAGTAAAGGAGAGAATTACAATGTCTGGTCGTCCTCATAT
>NZ_JAUBTV010000176.1:0-2991 GCF_036705145.1 Microcoleus sp. B5-D4
TCTCTTGTTTCATCTGTAGAAAAAATTCTTAAAGAATTTGGAGATAATTATGTAATTAATTTTGCTTAACTACTTACAAAAGTGCGGGAGCACGCTTTGCCTCTGCTACAATTGCTTAAAATAGGATTGTAGAGTTTGCTGTTAAATTGTTAAATTGATATTAAGTGTACCGGGACAGGAAAAAACCTCAAAATTAACTTTTTGAGACTGAGTTTCCATGATTTTTTTTGCATAAATTTGCATAAATTTGATTTTTTGTGAGTTTTTTTGAGTAAAAGTATGCAAACTCAGCTTGAACTATTAGCTGAAGTCGAAGCAGTATTTGCAGCAAAAAACTCACAAAAACTCACAAAAACTCAAATTTATGCAAGCTGGGAAACCAAGGAAAAAAGCAGAGATGAGCGATAGCAAGCAATGTTTTTGTGATCACAAATCGCACTTTTACGTGCAGAAATAGAAATAATGCACCCTCCTTTTACGGAAGCCTAACCGTAAGGTCGGGTTTAATACTTTTTTAAGCTTTAATGACAACTGTAACTACTTGTACTACAATTAAAGCTGAATATTATACAGCTATAAGAAATTAGAGGGAGAAAATGCTTCAAAAGCAATTCAACGAACTCATCACTTATTCAAGTGCGATCGCACCTCAACCCACTATTTTATACAAATAAAGGAAATTATAGTCAATCTCTACGTTAATAAACTGTCTAAACAGCCCTCTCCAATTGGGGGATATAAATTCACCTGAATAGCGCTTGTCGATTACAGTTATTAACTTGTATCTTGGCAATAGATTTTTACTGATTAAAAGCTATGAAAACTTTACTGAAAGTAAGACCCAGAGAACGGCTATCAAACCATATCCACATTCGCCTAACAGACTCGGATTATAGCCAAATTCAAACATTAGCGAACCAAGTGAATTTGAGTATGAGCGACTTCATCCGTCGTGCAGCTTTGAAAAGAGCCATGCCACGCCCTCTAACTGTATTTGACTTGAAAGCCTATCAAGTTTTGTGCCAAATTAATGCCCAACTTAGAGTTGCCGGAAACAACCTCAATCAGATTGCTAAAGCTTGCAATAGTGCTGTGGTATTGGGAGAACCCGTTATTGTCAATAGAGGACTCTTAGAAAGCGTACAGCACCTCATTCAACAAAACCAAACTGCTATTAAAGCAATAGTTACAAACCTCACCAATTCTACAGTTCGCTAATTCTTAACAAGCCTGAGCAATCGATGTAATAAACTTACTGCGAAACGGTTATGATTGGCAAACAAATCAAAGGTACAGGCTTTCGGGGCTGTCTGAACTACGTGCTGGGCAAAAAAGACGCCACTCTAATTGGCGGTACTATGTGCGGACAAACTCCTGAAGAACTCGCTGCTGAATTTGGCATCGCCCGACAACTAAGACCTAACCTGAAAGTAGCAGTTTTTCACGCCACTTTATCTGTCGATAGCACCGAAAAACTAGAAGATTCTGAAGAAAATGACCAACGCTGGCTGGCGATTGCAGCCAACTACATGAAAGCGATGGAATTTGACAACAACCAATACGCAGTTGTCAAGCACAGCGATACAGAACACGACCACATCCACATCGTCGCCAGTCGCATTCGCCTAGATGGAAGTGTTGTTGATGATAGCTGGGATTACTACAAAAGCCAAGAAGTAATTCGCCAGCTCGAACGGAACTACAACCTGGAAACTGTTACACCCAGTTGGGAAACAGACAAGCGAGCTCAGACTACAGGAGAACACAGGCAATTAAAAAGCAAGGGAAACAAGAGCGTCAGGGTGCAATTGCAAGACCTAATTGATGAAGTTACCCAAGACAACCCAAGTATGCCAGAATTCGTTGAGCGGTTGCAGCAACAAGCCGTAGAGGTGCAAGTCAGATTGACTCGAACTGACTTCAGTAAAGGCATTTCTTACAATTTAGATGGAGTCGCTTTAAGTGGCACTCAGTTGGGTAAAGCCTACACTTTTTCTGGATTGCAGAAGCATCGAGGCGTTAGCTATGACAAAGGGCGAGATAACGCCCTAATTGAGGCTTTAATGCAGCCACAACACTTAGCTATTGCCCCTGGCGAGGCAGAGGAAAATGAGTTAGAGTCGTCAGAAGCCGAGCTAGCAGCAACCCTATCTGCAACAGCAAATGAGTTAGAGTTGTCACAATCTGAGCTAGAAACAACCGCGCCTGCAACTCCTGCAACAGCAAATGAGTTAGAGTTACAACTGTCAATCCTGCCTGAAAGGAATGAAACTCAGTGGCAAAAAGCCCGATCGCATCTAGCAGTCGAGTACAGTTTACCTTTAGAGTTACTCGATTTATTGCACTCTCATTCTTGGCTGTATGCCAATCGCTCAGAAAAGGCTGTCTTTACGGCACGCACACTTGAGGGGGAAGCCAGGTTCGCTTTTGTTCTAGATGAAAGAGGCAACTTTACTACAACCCATCCCCTCTCATCTGAAGCTGCTTTCTGGGTAGCCACTACTGGAGAAATTGAGCGAGCTGTGATTGCTTGTAACCCAATCGAAGTTCTTTCAATTTTGCTTATTGAACAGGAAAACTCTGCAACAGCACCAGCGACACTTTACCTAGGAATTGAACGAGCTTCACAACTGCCTGCACAATTCTTACAAGAACTCGATAGCGTTATTATAGCTATCGCCGAAAATTCTCAGCTCGCTCGAAATGCGCTCGCGCTACTACCGGATGCAGAACTTGTCAATCCACCGTCAAGTTGGAATGATATCTGGATACAGTTAATTGAGCAAGAACAGCAAAATTTTCAACAAAATCACCAACAGTATAAACGGCGCACCCAAGATATCGAACTGGATTAACTTTTACAGCTTTAAAAATTGATACGACTTACGCAACTGAGGAATTTTTAGACTATCGGACACTCGGCAGACATAGCGAGCGCCGTCGATGTGCCTTGCCGAGCGGGCCAGCCACACAGGTGAATGAACTTATCAC
>NZ_JAUBTV010000177.1:0-2806 GCF_036705145.1 Microcoleus sp. B5-D4
TTGGGTTCACAAAATTCCGCCAAAACCGATTGTGACAGTGGAGGGTGCGGAAAATGGGTTTGAGTGTGCAGAATTTACGTCTGATAGGCTAGCCAAACCCCACAAACCGCATCAAAAGGTAAGGGGGGCTTTTTCTACTCTGTCAGAACTAAGCCAAAAGGCTCTAACGCCACTGCTGCATCAGCTCACCTATCCGCTCCCTCACTAAAGCATCCTCCCCTTCGAGCCAAGCGGTGATTGTGGCAGCCTCGTAGCGAGTCCCCGGTGCATTCCATCCGTACATCTGGGCAATCAGGGTTTGGAGCTGTTCGGGGTAATATTCGGGCCACCAAATCAGGGCAATATCTCGTATCTTTTCGGCATCCTCTGGCGCGATTTGTGCGAGTTCCGGTTCCGCTAATTCCTCTGCTAGTGCGGGTTCGGGCGCTAGTTGCTCCGGTTCCGGTTCAGAGGGATTGTCGCCCAGTGCGCTCGGCTTCGGCGACCGCTCAGAGATTGTCGGGCGCACTGAATTTTTGGCTAAAGAGGTGAACTCGCTCCGCTCTTCTTCGGTCAGCGCCGCCCAAATCTTCTCTCGGTTTGCAGTTCCCTTGCCACAGACTTTTTTGAGCACTGGCAGAATGTCGGCGGCCGCTTGCCGTGCCGATTCGGGGTCAGGCTCTGCCAGCGCCAATCGAATCATTTGCAGCAAGTCGAGTTCGTCTTCGTTCAATTCTGAATGCTGACCTGAATGCTGACCTGAATGTAGGCTTGGTGTAGGCTGAATGTCTTGCTCTGTATGGCTCGTGTCTACCGTGTAGACTTTGGGTGAGGGTAAGACTTCCACAACCTCAGCATCAGTATTCACTTGGGCGGGAGAGGTTGATGTTGTACCGCTATCAGTTTCGAGACTTGAGTCAGCAGAAGTTGATGTTGTGCCGCTATCAGTTTCGAGACTTGAGTCAGCAGAAGTTGATGTTGTGCCGCTATCAGTTTCGAGACTTGAGTCAGCAGAAGTTGAAGTTATGCCACTATCAGTTTCGAGACTTGAGTCAGCAGAAGTTGATGTTGTGCCGCCATCAGTTTCGAGACTTGAATCAGCAGAAGTAATTTCATTCTTTTTTGCAAGTTTTGAGTTTAAGTCTACATAGTCTACACAAGCCTTGTCGGGTAAGGGTTGTAGGTCTACATTCCGGTCTGCACCCTGTAGACCTATATCTACATTTTTGGATTGACTCAACAAATCTTCTACAGTCGAAATGTCTTGGTCGGTATCTGTCCGCAATCTCAACCCTTTGATTGCCATGCCAGCGGCCGACCGCTGCTTTGTGACATCTTTCCATTCGAGGACTTCTCGGCAGAGTTCCACCAAATCTGCTGAGAAATTGTTTTTACCTTTGGCGCTGTACCCGGCTCGACGACAGTAATTGTTATAGGAGCCAAACAAAGTTGATTTAGCCGCGACATAATCCGCATCTTTCCATTCATCTTTATCGGCTCCGATTGCCGTCTGGGCCTCGGTATCGTGAATAATGCAATCGTTGACCCATGACGCCATCGGGTCGGCCCGCACCCGGTCAGCCCAAAAAGTGCCATTAATTCCGCTTTCTTCTTGAGCCAAAATGCGCTCAATTTCGGTAACAGGAATTGATAACAAATATTGGGTAAATGCGCTTAATTCCGGCTCTAATTCTCGTTCGAGGTGGGGGTTTCGCTTAATGGGGGTGTACTCGAATCCTTCTTGAATTATTCGCCGCTTCAACCAGGAAAGTCCGCTGGCAGGGAAACACGGCTGATTTGAAGTAATTAGTGCCAGACCAGAAAAACGGAAGTCAACAGCCGATTTGTACAATTGGCGACCGCTGATTTTACCCCCGCCCGTCAGTGACCTGAAGTTTGATAAATTGCCTGTGTACTTTTCTTGGTCGTCAAAAACCGCTAGCCGCTTTGTCTGTAAATCCGCGACTTTATCTGCCTTGGTTAAATCTTCCAAGTTTCCAATCCAAGTGTTTCGCTCTCCAACCACCATTGTGGTCAGTCGGGAGTAAAGCCCTTTCCCAGTTCCACCGGGGCCAGTCAGCATTAGGAATTTGTGCAAATGCGCCATACCGCGCAAGCTGGCGGCGATGAAGGCAATCAGAATGTCTTTCTTGTTCCGATTGCCATCGGTGGCCTGATTCATCCAATCGTTGATTTTTGCCCATCCAGTATTAACAGCGCTTCCTTTGTAGCTGCGCGGTAGCGACCAAGTTAGTCGGAATCCGGGGGCGTGTTCTTGCCAAGTGTTGCTTTCAATGGAAAGCACCCCATCTTCAAAGGGCAATAGTTCGTTTGATGGTCGCTCTAACCAATCGAGCTCGAATAATTTCCTTTTGAGCGACCCTAGAACGTTGGCGCAGTAGGCGTTGTTGGGTTGCAACCCCCGCGTCTGGCACATGGTATCTATGGCGCTGAGGACATAATCGTCGTTCACCGCCGCCCAAACTCCTTTATGCCGAAGTTCGTACTTCATCCAAGATTTGTGTTCGTCAGAGTAGCAGAGTTTGTCGCGCAACTCCTCGGCAAGTTCGGCTCCCAATTCTTGGGGTAAAGAAATTTTCTTCTTAGGCGATGAATCCTCGCTCCCATCAAGATTGCTCTCCCATTCCTGAAAGCTGACTGACTTCATAAGCATCCGCCTGAACTCTTCTATTCCTTTTCTCTGGATAAAATCATCCATACCTTTGGTTTCTCCTTCAGTGCCAGGTTCCCATTGTGCAGTAATGCTGCGAACGGGGACACCAAACTTAAGCAACTGGCGGCCGAGTTTCCGCTGTTCCCAAATGAC
>NZ_JAUBTV010000178.1:0-2650 GCF_036705145.1 Microcoleus sp. B5-D4
GCTGTGGAACTTTGTCGTATCAGCGAAGACCAAGCTAGTCGCCTGCTGCGGAAGTTGACTGATGCCAACCAGTTGAAATTAGAGGGTCAAGGCCGCGCGTCATATTATGTTGTTTCATAGCGGGAAAACACGCACCGCGCCTTTTAAACGCGCGCCGCGCCTTTTTAAACACGCACCGCGCCTTTTGAACACGCATCTTTAGAGTCTGTGGAGGAAAATAGCGTTCGTTAATTTGGGCATTTAGCCCCTTATTCCAGGGTATTGGTACTATAGTCCCGGTGGGAAGTTGGCGACCTTTGACGCACAAAACAGTACAGATGAATCGGGTACAATACCTTTAATATAGGTACTGTGACCAGGGTAGTACCTATATTAAAAATACTTATATAATAGACCAAAGCGACTCAATGGCTATTACAGTGGTGCTTTTAAATCAATGAAATCTTTTGAACAGACTTTTTTAACCCAGCAACCGATTACCCAAAAACTCCTACAGACAATTCGCTTAATTGGGGAGTACAAAGGTAAACAGGAGTTGTACAAACAACAAGCACCACAAGTGCTAGAAACTTTGCGGCAAACTGCGATTATTCAAAGTACCGAATCTTCTAACCGCATTGAAGGAATTACCGTTCCTCTGGCGCGAATTCGCTTTCTTAGTAACGGAACGCACAGCACCAAGGGATCGTTCAGAACAGGAAATCGCGGGCTATCGGAATGTGCTAAATACAATTCACGCTAGCTATGGTTATATTCCATTTACTCCGAATATTGTTTTGCAGTTTCATCGCGATTTATATCAATTTAGCGTCGGTTTAGGTGGCTGTTGGAAAACAACAGAAAATCTAATTACGGCAACCACAACTGATGGTAGACAAATAGTGCGATTTACTCCTGTTGCCGCCTATGCCACATCTCAGGCTATGGAAGAGTTGCATGAGAAATTTAATCTATTTTCCCGTGAAGGTGAGATTGAACCATTGTTGTTGATTGCTAGTTATGTTCTGGATTTTTTGTGCATTCATCCATTTCTGGATGGTAACGGACGAATGGCAAGATTGCTGACGCTGTTATTGTTGTATCAAGCGGGTTATGAAGTAGGGCAGTTTATTAGTTTAGAACAAATTGTGGAGCGCACCAAAGAAAGCTATTATGATGCCTTGTACCAATCTTCTCAAAATTGGCATGAGGGGAAGCATAGCTTGTTGCCAGGAGTGGGAGTATTTTTTAGGCGTAATGTTACTGGGAGCTTATCGAGAATTTGAGCAGCGGGTTGGGGTGATTGGAGGAGCAAAAGGAACGAAAACGGCAATGGTTTTACAGGCAATTGAGAGTTTGCCGCATCGAGTTTTCGATGCGAGAGTTACAGCAACGTTGTCCGGTGGTTTCTGTGGATTTAATTCGTCGCATTTTGCGTCAAGAACGGGATGAGGGAAGGATTAAATGTGTGGGACGGGGAGTGGATGCGCGGTGGCGAAAGTTATAGACAATTTAGTGGCCGACTTGCCAAAAGCTTTACAAGAGATGAAGGGTTTCTCATCTCATATGTCTCTTGTATATGAGAAGTTTTGCGGAATCTTACCCGAACGAGCAATTTGTGCAACAACCTGTTGCACAAATTGCTTTACAATAAACAGCCATTATTGATTAAGCCTGGTTTATTGCTGTGAGCCAACACCCTGTCTGGACGCAAATCCGTCGATCGCACCAGCCACGAGAGCTAGTATCATATAGCACATGGTACTAGAAAAGAAGCTCAAACTCATCCGTGATGTCGAAACGGGTATCATTGCTCATCAGGTCTGCTGCGTTGGGGTACTTCACACTGGTTTGGGCTCTTCAATTGCAGCGAAGTGGCCGGTGGTTGAGTTGGAGTATCGGCGCTTCTGCGGCCCCGATGCAGGTCGAAAGCGTTTTGTTCTCGGTAAAGTCCAAATGGTTCGGGTTAGCTCCATTCCCGAACTTTGGGTGTGCAATATGGCGGGTCAAAACTTACATGGCAGCAAGAAACGCTATACCGATTACGATGCCTTGGCGCTCTGTTTATCTAAACTCCACCACAAATCCCTGGAATTGGAACTAACTCCTTTCCTTCCCTACAAGCTTGGATGGTCTGGGGGACGGGGCGAATGGAGCGTTGTCCGCCCCCTCATCGAACAGCACTGCCCCAATGCCGTTATCTGCATTGATTGACCTGCATTCACTCTTGACAAAAGAGTGCGTGAATGCAGGCCGCCGTTAACTATAAAGAAACACGCACTGCGCCTTTTAAACACGCACTCCACATAAAGAAACACGCGCCGCGCCTTTTAAACACGCATCTATAGAGTCTGTGGAGGAAAATTGGGTGGGGACTGCGCGGACTGCGCGAACTCCGCTCACTTGCTAATTTTAATAATTTAGCTTTTTACTAAAATGCTAAGTTTAGCTCTTTATCTTTCACTAAATATCTAAATAACTAAAAAAATAAAATTATTAAATTAGCTTTTTAGTTATTTAGATATTGACTATTTTCGTTTTTTAGATGACGATATATATAGAAAACCCCATCCCATGTCCCTAAAGCCATGATCGCAGTCGCCATCGCGTCCCTGTCCGGGGGGCAGGGCAAGACAACCGCATCTCTATTCCTGAGCCGCCTCCTAGCGAG
>NZ_JAUBTV010000179.1:0-2631 GCF_036705145.1 Microcoleus sp. B5-D4
GGGATTGTTAGGGTCGAGGGGAGTATTACTACTCCACCCCTCCCATCCGAAACCGTGCTTGCGACTTTCACCGCACACGGCTACTCAATGTGTTTCCTTTGTCACTACAGGACTTCAGACTCCCATCATTGGCAGTCTTTTCATCGTGGCAGTGTCGATGCAGTAATTGCAGGTTTTTCCACTCATCCTTTCCGCTTAGAGCTATGGGGATTTTATGGTCTACCTCCATCACATCCCATTCTTGGAAGCGTAATTCGCACCAAGGACATTGACCCTTTTGTTGTTTAAGCAACTTAGCCTTACGACTTGACATTTCAGGGTGTTTCCCTAGTCTTGAACTCCAGTAAACTGAGTCGTCATCGAATGGACTTTTATCGCCTTTGACTTTTACATAGTCAGTGCTACTGCAACTAAACTCACTATGTTTTAGTAACCGAAGGGGGTTCGCTTCCCCTTCTCTGGTTGCGAATACCCAGTTGCTGCCGCCAGTGGTTGTCCAGTATTTGATATGACCATCACTGATGTTTCCACAGCGGCGTTTTGCCCATCTACGAAGTTTCAGGTATGTGAGGTAATCCTGTTTTGATAGTTCTCCAACAGTTTGTGCGTCGGAATTTGAAAAGTAAGAAGTCCATCCCCTTATCACAGGGTTGAGGTCTTTAATCAGAGCCGCTTGGGGTGAAAACCTATGTTTTTTGATGAGTCTTCCGATTTCCTCTTGGTGAGCCTTACTCGCCTTCGGCGATGGGGTGATGAGTGTGTTAAAACCTAATATCCTACCTTCTGCGGTTTTGTTGCTTCGATATTTACCAGCGGGGTATTGCCTGATGTGATGACCTAAAAAGTCAAATCCGGCTGTACCATCCTCACTTAGTTCATCGTTGAGTGTGTGAGTTAGCCTCGTCTTTTCAGGTTTTAACTCCAGTCCAATGCCAGTTAACCATTGAGAGATTATCTCTTGACATCTTTTTATTACGGCTTTGTCTTTATGTAGAATTACGAAGTCGTCGGCATATCTAATGACTGCCAGGGATTGTCTTTTGCCCTTGTAACTTTTCTTTGTTCCACTTGAGTATCTGAGGTCTAGCGTTTCAGCAAATTGCTTAAGCGCTTCTTCTAAGCCGTGGAGGGCTATATTTGCAAGTAGCGGAGAAATGACTCCACCCTGCGGTGTACCCTCAGATGTAGCAGTAAAAGCTCCTTGGTCTATTACCCCGGACTTTAGCCAAGCTTTGATTTGTCGCCTAACCTTGCCCTTGATGTTCAACTTTTGGAGCAATGTCTGATGGTTGATGCGGTCAAAACATTTGGCTATGTCCGCGTCTAGCACGAACTTTGCCTCGCCTTGAATACAGTTTTTAATCTGTTTTATCGCATCGTGGCATGACCTGCCTGGTCTAAAACCATAGGAATTTGGCTCGAAAACCGCTTCCCATTCTGGTTCTAATGCAGCTTTGATAACTGCTTGCAAGGCACGGTCGTACATTGTGGGTATTCCTAATGGGCGCTTTTCCTCCCTTCCTGGCTTTGGTATCCATACCCTACGAGTGGGTTTGGATTTTCCAGTTAGTTTGAGTTGCTCTGTGAGTTTTAGACGTGCTGCTGGGGACAGGGATTTAATCCCATCCACTCCTGCCGTCTTTTTCCCTTGGTTTTCGACTGTTACCCTTCGTACCGCTAAGACCCTATTAGACCAAGACCTCATCAGCGTCTTTTGGAGCTTACGAACTAGCTTGACATCGCCACGGCGTGAAGCAGCGTAGATGCGTTTTTGTAACTTAAAGACGTACCGTTCGACTTGACGCCAATTAATAGTCTTCCATCCCTCTGTATTCTGTTGTGAATCAGAATTAGGCTTATTCATTACCACTTACACCTCTAGCGTTAACACCTTGCGGTTTACGTCAGCATATCCCGGCAGTTACGCCATCCCTTTTCAGGCATTACCCGTTGATTCAGGTTGGGCATTTGCTTCTTAAACCATCCTTTTCTCTCGTAGCATCTGGCTTGACTGCTTACCTGAACAAGAAACTGTACAGGAGCTAAGAGAGAGTTATTTCGTTCCTACTATCCATTGTTTGAGTCGTTAGGGCGTGTCTATCCACCGGGAGTTTAGGTAGTGCGCTATCTCAGTCCAAGACACTTGATAGACCTTATCCTTGTCAGTTGTTCCTGACCCAGGAGGTAGTTGAACTACAAGCTTATTTCCCCTGGTTGACTGTTACGATGGTTCAGATGACACTTTGCTGTTCTACCCATAGACTCTTGCTTGCAGTTGGTGTTTTCAGCTATTGTCACCAATTCCTGCTTTCACCCCCGCTTTACAAATTTGATAGTCAGTCTCCTCTGTAGGGGCTACCAAATAACTTGGTAGTTTGTGTGCTTTCAATCCCGCACCGAGATGGTAGGATTTAGTGTTTTATGGATTGAGTTATGATGGCGGTGTGACCTTCATCTTTTCCTTTTCTCCCCTAGCTGTCTTCGCAATTGCTTGGCTAGGTTTCTTCACCTACATGGATAGTAAGTTGTCATCAGTAAAGGATAAAAGTGCGAACTCTACCCTAGTGGGTTACTCTACTGAAGCCTGGAATCCCCCCATTTCTAGGTTTCTCCAAAACGAATCGCACCTTG
>NZ_JAUBTV010000180.1:0-2421 GCF_036705145.1 Microcoleus sp. B5-D4
ATTTGAAAGCAACCATCACCGATGTTATCAAAATAAGCCTGCTCTGCCGGGGTCGGCTGCACGATGTCGATCGGAAATTTCTGGCTCATCTGAAACGAGAGCGGCAACGGAGCAGGACAGGTCAACCCACCAGCGATCGCACCAGGAGTTTGAACAACCAACATCAAAAAAACTCCCAAGGCAGTAATACCCAAAAACTTAGCATTCTCCAAAATAGTACGGTGGCGAGGCTTCATCCGCAACTTGCCAGCCGCCAACATTGATCGCATAAATTTATCAAACCGCTCTGACCCCATAAACTCCTCAACCATCGCCAAAGTAGCGCAGTGTTTCTCAATGAAAGCGATAGAACGCTCAATATCCAAATGAAGCGACGGAGCGGGAACAGATATAGGCCCGTATTTATAATCTTTGAAAAACTCTATATCCTCACGCTGCCTAGAAAAATTGATTTGACCGCAAACCACACCATTTAAAAATTTAGGCAGCTCTTCAACAGGACAAGCAACCATCTCCTGCATAATCCATTTAGCACGGGTACGCTTAAATTCAATCTCAAGGCGATCGTAATCTGTACCATCAATATTTTTATCATATATCCTCACAAATCGCTCTGACTCACGAGAACCTAAATATACTGTAGTGCCAGGACGATTATTGCCAGAATTAGAAATGCGACGGATAGAGCGATATCCAACCAACAAATTATCACTTAAAAAAACCTCCCAATAACGACGCGACAGTCGAGGAGTCTGAACAGGAAAATCAAGAGCGATATCAATTCTATTAGCGATAAATTCCTCCTCAAACTGACAAAAAGCTAAAAGATCAGCAATCTTCTGAAGGCTAACTCCTGAAAGCGTGGAACCATTAAGATCAACAAAATGCTTGTAAGGTTCATGACTGCCAGCAGCAGGATAACGAGTACCTATCAAACTCCCTTGAAATTCATGAACTTCATGCCAAACTTTATTTAAAGCAAGAATATTGGTATCGCGAGCATCCTGCAATTGCTGCTGCTTGCGTTCAAACGGTAATCCTAAAGTCCGCTGAACTTGTCGGAGCATACTAAAGGGACTAGATACCTGAAATCTCAACCAATCAATTTTAATATTTCGAGGTAAGTGTTCCATATTACTTAAACATTTGAAAGGGCAAATAAAACGAACCTGCAAAACAAACAAAAGCTATCACAGAATTTCTAGGCAAAAATATATTAGTCATCAATGAACTAATAAACCAAAAAATTATGCCAAGAAAAACCCTCCACATTATTTTATACCCATCTTTAGTCTGTTTATCTAATTTATCCCAAATTAAACATTCCCTAGTAATTCTCAAATCTAATTTTTTCAATCCAGGATAACTAGCAGCAGGAAGCATATCCCAGAAAGGAAGTAGCATTTTCTGAAAAATATGAGGACCTGAAAAAGGAATGTTACCAACTAACTTCCAAGCAACAAAAGGATAATTATTGCTAGCTTCATAAATACGCTTTTTCTTAAATCTATCAGCTTTATAATATTGGTCTAGTTTCTGTTCTATCTCATCAAAAGTGTGACCTTCATCAAGTAAATCTTGCGCTGAAAGTTCAAGAGAACAAGCAGAATCTATGATATAAGGCTGATAACCAAAAGTCTTGTCAAGCGATACTTTATCATCCTGTTTTTCTAACAAGCCAAAACTATCATAGATTCTAAAAGTATGAGCATCAAGAGCGCTAATAATTCCTTTCCAATGCTTAGTAGCTAACACCCAAACCTTAACAGGATTTTTGCGAACTTTTGGGTCACGAAACCACACCTCGAACTCACTAGGCATAAACAAGTGACAATCCTTAAAAAGTAAGCGCTCGTTCTCCAATTCTTCACTCCACACAGTCGTACCCTCAGCATACAGAATCTCAGAGCAAATCTGATGAAGCGAGGAATGAACTTGTGTAGGATACTGCGCCGCATACACAATATGCTGACACATTTTACGATTGTTAGCTACTGCATTAAAAGCTTCAGGTGGCAAAGTCCAGGACTGAGCGCTTGGAGCGTATAGACCCATTTCATCCAGTAAAATTACAGCTCTTTGAATTTGAAGGAATTGAGCAAAATTTTTGTTACTGGAGACGTAGTAAATAATGCCTTTAGGTATATTTTCCCAAAGCCATTTTAAATTATTAATTTTGCAGTAATAAGCAAGACAAAGCGGGTCAAGATTGAAGTTAGTGACCAACCGAAGTTTGTATTTTTCAGCAATCCGCAGACCGTGCTGCAACATCAACAAACTCTTGCCCCGACCGGGAAGCCCATAAATAGCAGTAAAAGGCAAAGCAACCTCCTTTAAATTAGAAGGCGATCGCCAAGCAAAGCGATCGCCCTACAACCGAAAATTCTAGACGCGGCTGAGAACCATGTTGAGAACTCTCAG
>NZ_JAUBTV010000181.1:0-2360 GCF_036705145.1 Microcoleus sp. B5-D4
GCCGTAGAAGGAATGAAAGACGAAGTTGAAAACGAATTAATTCTCCCTTCAATCCGAGAATCCGAACAGTACAAAAAAGCCATTAACAAACGCCAAACTCTCAGCGAATTAGGACATCCCGACTTAGAATATCCCTTTGAAATACTGCTCGCCAAAATCGAGTCTCTTTTACAACAAAAAGTACAATGAGTGACAGCATCCTCGACCAAATTCGCTCTAACCGCAAGCGAACAGTTGTTCCAAGCCGAGAAGATACTTTAATCGCCCCCAAACAGGAGAGCGAACAAATTACCCAACAGTCAACTCCGGCGAACCAACCTTCAAAAGAAACCACGGGTGACAATTCAACCTTAGAGGAATTAAAAGCCGAACTCGCGAAAATTCCGCCAACTCGCCGCCATTCTGCTGTTGTTTTAGATGCAGAAATAGATGCTAACTTGACAAGGTTTTGCAAAGAAAAAGGAGTGACTGTAGAAGTATTTTTAGAAGCTGCATGGCTGCAAGCAGTAGCTTCATCCGAGCTGATGGAAAAAATCTTAGTAGAAGCTAAGTGCCGCTACGATTCAAGAAAACTTGCTGGAAAGCTGAGGCGGCTGATTACCATGCTATCCGGGCGCTGATAGGGAGTAAATCTTAATCGCTGATTCTCTGGACTACTTAGGACTTTTAGGGAGTAACTGCTTCGCGTGACGAGCTCCATCGGTTGTGTTACCATCAAAACTAATCAAACATTAAAAGAACGAATTTTTGATGGTGAGTGTTGCCCCTATTCCTGGGATAGTTGCATAAGTAGGTAGGCGGGATTAAACCGAATAATGTAACAGTATGTAAATAGGCTTAAGTCAGCCAGTAGAGAGCATTTGGACACTTTACATCGTTTACATAGTTGCGTTTTTAAGCGCCGACTTACTTAAGTCCTAAATAAATTGCCACAGCAATTTCCAGGTTTATGGAGTACGGTTGCAAGGGTTTGTCAACCATTTTGGTAAGTGCCTTTGGTAAGTGCTTGGGATTAAGGTGTACTCTATTTGCCTGGAATCTGCTGTCTAAGTTTCATCCAAACCTCACGGGATGCGTGAAACTCAGAAGACACAAAGCGTGCTGAGAGGGAACCGACTCGGAGGATTTTAATCCCCGTTGTATTTTCAGGATATAGCAGTCCTAGATGTCTGTCTTATCCACTTTGTATCAATCTTATGTAGTAGACCTCTTGCAAAAAAAATATGTGTTATCCTTAAGAGTTTGCTCAAGTTTAGGTAAAACTTTGAATTATTGGGTTGATTGGCATCTCCTTAAACTTGCCCCTCCTGCTAGATTATAAAATTGCCTAAACTTTCCATAATAGCACAAAATTATTTTGCAATAGGTCTAGTTCTCTCAAGCCCTAAAATTCCAAATGCTGCACGGCCCGCCGCTTAGTTTCCTCCCCACGCCTGTCATATTTGGCCGTAGTTACCGGAGAAGCATGACCCGCCAACTTTTGCACCGTCACAATATCCACCCCAGCATCGAGGAGGTCCGAGCAAAACGTGCGCCGGAAATCGTGGGGACTAAAAGACTCCACCCCAGCGAGTTTAGCCCGCCGCTGCACAATCTTCAACACACCATCCTCCGTCATCCGCCGCCGCTGAATTTCTCCCCCTTTCCGAATCGGGTACAACAGAGGCCCAGTCGCCTCTCCCCTCAACTCCAGCCACTGGGACACTAAAACGCAAGCAGACTCCGGGAGATAAACCGTCCTGTCTTTCTTGCCCTTACCCTCCCGGACGAACAGCGCTCCCGTAGATAGGTTGAAATCTCGCTTCAAGAGATTGACCGCTTCAGAGCGACGGATGCCACCCCCTCGCAAGATAGCAATCAGCGCCGAGTCCCTAACATCAATAGGAGTCTTACCAGAGCAGCTTTGCATCAATGCAGCAATCTCACAGAGCGTTAGCGCGCGCCCCCTAACTTTTCCCGATTGCTTGATACTCCTGACATCCACCGCTTTACTGTAATCTATTGGGTCGATTAAATCCAACCGCAGAGCTTCCTTCAACACCCGTCGCAGGGCGCACAGCATTTGGTTCACCGTCGCCGGGGCGTACTTTTTCTCAAGGACCGAGCGCAGAGCCGCCGTATGTTTGTAGCGCAATGCCGCCCAATTCAAAGTCATTGCGTCGCACTCCCCACCTGTCAGCATTCGGGCCATGATATTGAGCCCTTCTCTCATGGTTGCCTTTGACCGCTCGCTCCCCAAACTGTCGAGGTACACTGCTGCCGGGTGCTGAGTCAGGGGTACCGGACAGGGCAGATTCAATGTTTCCGGCTGTTGCTCTCCAATTCGGTTGAGCATTTACTCTTTCAAAGTGACATTATAG
>NZ_JAUBTV010000182.1:0-1143 GCF_036705145.1 Microcoleus sp. B5-D4
TGATTTTAAATCACCCTAACCTTCCTTCAGTCTTGTCTTATGGTACTCTGGCTGCTTAAAAACTGTCCGGAGTATTGTCATTAAAGAAAAGTTTTTTATGTTTGTAAACAGTACAAATTGTCGCTTTTTTTGTAGGTACATATTCTGCTCTCCTTGTTGAAAAAACTAGGGTTTAGGCTAAATAGCCGGCTTGGATAGTTAATTTAAATTTCCAGGCTGTTAGTTCTATAATTAATACGATTTTTGGAAAATTTTGTGATTATTTTGACTTTAAAGCATTTTTTATGATGGGGATCGCTGGGAGCGCACGGGAACATTTTGCAATAATGAGGCTGAAATAAAAAAGCCAGTCAAATTTCTGGTGGGATGAAACAAACGGTTTCGATCATCTTTTGGAAGTATTACGCCAAGTTTTACCCAATTACTGAGATTTGGCTACTCATAGCTGATTGTTCGTTGTTCATTTATGCCATTAGGAATAAACCGTGCGGTAGTCTAAACGGAAGTTAGCCCACCGTGCGGGCTAACTCCCGTTTGATACCGTTATCCAGTGAGACTAATTGATAACGGCTTTTTCATAAGCATCAGCCTGTGGCGCACTACCGTACCAGGGTTGTCCGGAGAAAAACACAGCATCTCCAGGAGAGAAATTTCCTTTTGGCCCAAGATTCATTGGTTGTCGCGTATAGAAGAAGAATGTAATTCTTGCATCTTCAGCCGCAACTTTTTGGGCTTGTTCTAAAGTTAAACCAGACATTCGTTTGACTTCATTTTTCCAATCTGCTTCTCCAAACTGAGCCACATTATCTCTTTTGATCCAATTAATAACGGCTTTAGGCAAGAAAAGACCTGCCAAGGAAACAGCTTTGAAATAACCACGATCTCCTGCGGGCCCTTCAACATCACGGAAAGGCTCCCAAGAACCATCTGTGTGACGAATCGTGTGCCATAGATGACCATCATCAGCGACACCGCAAACGTGCAACTCACCCCCAACTTCTGCACAACTGACATTAATAAATTTGCCTCGGTCTCCTGCGGGTCCTTCAACATCACCGAAAGGAGACCAAGAACCATCTGTGTGACGAATCGTGTGCCATAGATGACCATCATCAGCGACACCGCAAACGTGCAACTCACCCC
>NZ_JAUBTV010000182.1:1243-2198 GCF_036705145.1 Microcoleus sp. B5-D4
CTTCTGCACAACTGACATTAATAAATTTGCCTCGGTCTCCTGCGGGTCCTTCAACATCACCGAAAGGAGACCAAGAATTAGTATGACGAATTGTGTGCCATAAATGACCATCATCGGTGACACCGCAAACGTGCAACTCACCCCCAACTTCACCAACAGAGACGTGAACGAAATTTCCACGATTTCCAGCGACTCCTTTAACATCACCGAAACCAAACCAAGAGCCATCTGCACGACGAATTGTATGCCACAAGCTGCCTGAATTGTTAACAGCACATAGGTGAATTACATCCCCGATTCCTTGGAGAGCTACATTGGTAATAAAGCCACCGTCTCCAGTCTGTCCTTCAACATCTCCAAATGATGACCAACTCCCATTGGGAAAACGAATTGAGTGCCACAATTTTCCATCTGATGTTGTGCCTGAAATATGTAGGAGGCTGCCCTTCTCTTGATACGCTAATACTGTGGGTAAAGGGGTTCCTCGCGGAATATTGTCTAGTTCATTATCAGGGATAATAACGACATCTTCCCACTTATAACCTCTAGCTTCAAAGGTAGCAGTATCCGGAATCGATCGACGCTTGCCCGACTCCATGACACAAATTTCCGGGCTGCTTCCTTTGAGCAAAGCTCCATCCCGCCCACCACTTAGCAGCGCTCCTAACGGAATATTGTTTAGCTCATCATCAGGGATAGCTTTCACATCTTCCCATTTAAAACCGTTAATTTTAAAGGTAGCAGGATCAGCAATCCCTCGGCGCTTGCCCGACTCCATGGCATAAATTGTTGGGGAACTTCCTTGGAGTAAAACTCCATCCTTCAACAATGCGATTGGAAATAGACGTAGCCCCAAAGGAATATTTGCTAAGTCCGAGCCCAGGGTAAGAGCATCTTAATCAGGCTTGACACAAGCACTTGAGAATCTGCATCATATAGTCATCATTCATCGCCG
>NZ_JAUBTV010000183.1:0-2174 GCF_036705145.1 Microcoleus sp. B5-D4
ACCTCTTTAAATATACTTAATATTCTTATTATATCATATTAGTTATTTATGTAATTAATTTTGTTTAACTACTTAATATTTTTGTTTTTTTCTTTCAGGCGTTTAACTATATCCTTGAGCTCTGGCTTCATGTCACTTTTTTTGGGATTGATGCCCATCGCATCCTTGACCAGGAAGATGTCAAGTGATTTCAGCTTAATCAGTTCATCTTTTTTTCTCAGAAATTCTTCTCGAATTGCACCTTTACCAGCCGCTTCCCTTTGTTGGTCGGTCGTCCCCCTAGGGGAAGCGCTTCTACTGTTTGAGCTTGTCCGTCCCCCGCTACCACCACTAATTGATTTAGCCATTCCTCAATGCCTCATTTATGCTTATCTGTCCCGGTTTAAATTGCCAGCGCACAATGGGTATTTTGCTAGGGTTAAGCATTTTACCCAACACTTCCTCTACTTGTTCGTCTGTCTTCAAATTAGAAGTTTTTAGCTTCTTGGGTTCACCTTTCCCAAAACCTTTGTGTTTTTCGTAAACCGTAAAACAAACAGGTAGCTCTTCTGGTACGGGTTCCGGTTCAATGCCGATCGCATCAGCTACGAATTCGACTTTACGGCTTGTTTCCGCAAGTGTGCTCATAATTTGCACCAACTGCATTATCGCAGCTACCTCAAAGCGTTGAGTCGAATTGCCATCACTCATGCTTTCAGCTAACATCTCGTACATTTGCCCCGCCCAAGCGGTAGCATTAACATTTTGCCATTCGCTACCCAAAGGCTTACTTTTGGGATTAATAATCAAACCATTAGCAAGCATTCTAAATAAAGCCTGAGTAATGGAATAGTAGTCAATGCAATTGTCGTTTCCCTTGCCACCGGGTACTAAGAAGGCATTACTCACTGGGAATTTATTTTTTTTGAGTTTAGCAATTCCGAGGTATTTGTAAATTTCCTCTACTTTGTCGCAACAATCCATAGGTTTAATTTGTTGTGGGTAATTAGGTAATTGTATTGGTTTGCGAGTCGGCTTGTCGCCGCACCAATGAGCTACTATTTTGTAGAAAAGCTTTCCACCGGAACTGCTGCTATAATAATACCAAACATGGGGGGTCGTATCATAAATAGCATTCCATCCTGGTTGAACGGACACTCTGGATTCTAAGTATCCATAAATTGCTCTCTCCTCACCCCAATATTCGACAACTGAAGCGCCAGCGAGTTGACGTTGGACGAATGCGAAATAACTACTAGGCTTCCAATTTCTTGAAGGTTCCGGGACTGGCACTAAAGTTGGATTATCTACGTTGTTGTAAAAACTGCGAGGGGGATAATGAATATATTCCTCCCAACTGTAATATTGTTTATAAGAGCCCACAAAACCTGTCAATTTTCCAGAGTCGTCATATTCGACAAATGCCGAACCTCTCTCTACAGAACCGTCACCGCTATATCGATAGTCTTTTATCCAATATAAATAATGATTCGCGGAACTAAAAACTACTACCATCTTGCATATTTTATTTTCTACCGGTTCCGGTGGGGGAGCGGGTCTACTAGGTGGAGGTGGAAATAATGGCGGATTGGGCGACTCTGTTTCTTTTCCCCATTTAGGTGGATAAACAGGAGTCCAAGGGGCTGTGAAAGTTTCGATATCAGAATTAGGGGGAGAGGTATAAGGTTCTGGCGGCGGCACTTCGACAATTTCAGTACCGTTAGGCTGAAATCCTATTCCCAACTCCCCACCTGGCAACCTAATACTAATCCCTCCACTAATCCCTCCTTTTTCGTCTTTTGCAACATCGATTGTTATCCCAAAACCTGTTAGTGCTAGTCCCCCACTACCACCTTGACCGGCTCTCCCTTCAATCCCAAAGCCAGCTACATTTACCCCACCACTGGCTGATTTAAGGGTAGTAGTCCCATCTGGGTTAAAACCCATTTCAGCCCCAATATTCACCCCCAATTTACCTCTGGTAGAGCCTAAACCAGCCCCTATCGATAAAGTGTTATTTGATTCATCTCTTTGAATTGAGATACCTTGTGCAGGTAGTAGGGACTCTAAATCTACTTTTGCCCTTGCTTCAACAGTAATACCTGCTACCGAGCCTAATTCGCGAGTTATCCCTAGCTCGGTAGAGTTGGGTGTTGACTCACTATCTTTTCTCGCAAAACTAGGCTCAGATGGCT
>NZ_JAUBTV010000184.1:0-1845 GCF_036705145.1 Microcoleus sp. B5-D4
TGAGGGGGTTGAAAGATGGTCAAAATTAGTGTAGACAAGGCTCTAGATAATGTAGACAGCAGTGTAGACAATGGTAACGAGGATGAAGAACGTGGGCCGGGGGGGGAGCCGGGTTATGGCCCGCCCTCCCGGCCGCGCCGACTAGAATTAAGGGCGCCGCAGGCTAACCGGGGGGAGTAATACCCGGTATAACAGAGTAAAGAAAATATATATTAAGATAGTGAAAGCTATATTTCTAGATAGATGCAGCTATTTTGAATTCACAAACTTAATCAATATTTTCTTTGATTGTATGATTAAATCAGTTAAGGTTGGCGGGTCTGGTGGGAAGCGATTAGGGTCTGGGCGTCCTTCTACATGGCATACACGGGATTTTAAGACCATCAGAGTGCCACTTTCTGATTTAGTTTTATATTTTGTATGAAAAGACAATATTGTTTTTTTCTTCAGCGGATTATTCGTCTCAAGCAGGAGCGTGATTTTTACCGCTGGCAAGTTCGCTGTTTAGCTTGTGCTCTCAAATATTATCAGGGTCGCAGGAATTAGAGTTAGAGCAGCCAGTGAAATTTTTCGAGTGGCAGCTCGCCCGTTGAGTTTATTGTAGTGGAAGTTTAAATTTATGTCGGGCGAGTTGACGCCGAAAAATTAGCGTAGCGGTCACTGGCTGCGGCAGGCGTAGTGTAGAGTTTGTTGTAGGGATGGTTGTGACTTCCCGGCTGGAAGTTAAGGATCTAACCAGCGGGTATTGCTTGCGGTTTTCTGTTTCATTGCATCTCTGAATGCGTTAGCCGTCATTTGAATTCTCCAAGCTCTTTCTCGTCCGATTTTACTGTCTGTTTTGGTAAAAACAAAAGTACCCCGTTGAAATTGGTTTTTGCTGGGTTTTGCCCCTGTGAGTTCTTTGATTTTGGAAGTCGGCAGTAAGATTATGTGGTTAGCGGCATATTCCAGTGCCTTGTAGTTTGCCAGCGGGTCTTGATTGGCGGCGAAGTGGCGGGCGATCGCCTCTACTAATTGTAAGATTTCATTGAAGTTGTCTAGTTGTCTAGTGGAATTGTCCAGTTGTCTAGTGGAATTGTCCAGTTGTCTAGTGGAATTGTCCAGTTGTCTAGTGGAATTGTCCAGTTGCCCGCTAGACAAAGATTCTGTATCCCTCGGAAACTCCCAGATTTTGGCTCCTGGATTGTTTTTTAGGAATTTGTCCAGTTTGTCCAGTTCGTCCAGTGACTCGCTGGATATTTCACCGCGGCTGATTGGAACTATTTGCAGTGCCTTCATGCGATCGTACACAGATTGTTTGCTGGCGAGACCGTAGCGAGTTTGCAGTTGGGAGATTTTCATTGGTTGATAATTTCTAAGATTTTACTAATTGGTTCGCCGCTCCTGAGAGCTTTGCGGACTGCCGGACATTTGCTTCCCGGACAGTATTTGGCGCGCTGCCGCTTTCCTTCCATCCAGCGGTAACTGTAGTAAGGGCCGGTGCATCCGATTTCAGGGCAGTTGATTGAGTGTTGCTTGCCGTTAACCCTGATTTTGTAGTGGCTTTCTAGCCAGCCGTTGCCGCTGTATCCCGTGTCTGAGTTGTAGTAGTTTTTACGTTCCCCTACAACAGGCTCGACTATTGGTTTGGCTGCTACAAGTTCCCCTACAACAGGCTCGACTATTGGTTTGGCTGCTACAAGTTCCCCTACAACAGGCTCGACTATTGGTTTGGCCGCTACAAGTTCCCCTACAACGGACTCGACAGTTAACTTAACTTCCTCTGGATCCCACATTCCGCACCCCCAACTGGCACATACGCGGATTGAGGAAGTAAAAGTGAATCATCGGAGATAATAATGAGTA
>NZ_JAUBTV010000185.1:0-1724 GCF_036705145.1 Microcoleus sp. B5-D4
ATTATTATCTCCGATGATTCACTTTTACTTCCTCAATCCGCGTATGTGCCAGTTGGGGGTGCGGAATGTGGGTTATAGATACTAAATTTTACGCCGTTAACGGCGCAAAATATCGATCGATTTGGCTCCTCCCTCGGAGAGCCCTCGCCGTCTGGGAACGGACTCGTGTGTTCGCTCCTGTTCGTAGAAGAAGAACACCTTTATGCAGCTTTAGTCTGTTTTTTTGGGCTACTTGCTGTGGAATCGCCTGATATTGCTTTATTGCTGGTGGGTGGGAGAGTTATGCGAAGTGGGGGGAATTTTTGGGGAGTGCGATCGCGAATGGCTGTAATGATATGATGGCGGAATGGCAATCAATACTGCTCGGTTAAGCAATTTCGTGGGTATGATATGTCCGCTAAAGATATCTTTCACAATGCTGTTCGTTCAGCTTTAGAAAAAGAGGGATGGATCATCACTCACGATCCTCTTTTTATCAAGGTAGAGGAACTTGATTTTTTTATCGACTTAGCAGGGGAGAAAATTTTAGCAGCAGAGAAAGATGGCTTCAAGATTGCTGTAGAGATTAAATCTTTTATCGGTGCATCTGATTTAGCCAGCTTTTATATAGCTTTGGGTCAATTTCTCAGCTATCGTTCTGCCCTGAGAAAAAAACAACCGAACAGAATTTTGTATTTAGCAATAAACCAAGATGTGTATAATGATTTTTTCAGCAATCGTTTTATTCAAGAATTAATCGCTGAGCATCAGCTCAAATTACTCATTTTTGATGCTATTAAAGAGGGGATACTTTTATGGAAAGAGTAAACTACAGAGAATTAATCCAAACAATACTGTCTCAACACTCAAGGAATGACTTGGATACTGAAACAGAAGTTCAATTACTTTTTGATACCGAACGGGAGCATTATCATGTGGTTCATTTGGGATGGGACGAGCAAAAACGGGTTTACGGCTGTGTGATTCACGTTGATATAAAAGATGGTAAATTTTGGATTCAGAGAGATAGAACAGAAGCGGGAATAGCGAATGAGTTAGTAGCCGCCGGAGTTCCCAAGGAAGATATTGTTTTAGCTTTTAAAGCCCCTTACGTGCGTCAATTTACTGAGTTTGCAGTGGGGTAATTGGGATACGGAGGATTTACATTTTCATCAAAAATAAAGTATTTAGTTTGGTCACGCGAGCGGAACTTACGCTTGTAGAACCCCTTTGAGATCTATTGCTGTAAGCGTAAGCCCTGTGCGATATCAATTTTGGATCTTTTGCCACCATTGCCCCATGATTTCTCGTCTTGTGGCTATTGAGTTATGTGAGACGACTTGTTTGTCTGCCTTATTTTTTAAGAAAAGATGTCAAATGGGTTCTATAATACTTCCTCTCCCCTGCCTTTGTAAGTCGGAAAAGTCGGATCGTAAAGTCGGAAAAGTCGGATATTGCATAATCTATCGAGCTCAGGTTCCTACAACTTCAGGGAACTGTGTCGAAAGAGGTGACTCAGTTGCCAGTAAGTTACAACCCCAGAACGGTGAATACGGTGGAGGAACTCCAACAAGTCTATCAGGAAACAACTCGCTGGCGTCAAAAAAAGGCACGTCGCCCAGTCGCAAAAAAACGATCGCCAGATCCACTGAGCAGCCTTCTCCCTTTTTAAGTAGTTAAACAAAATTAATTACATAAATAACTAATATGATATAATAAGAATATTAAGTATATTTAAAGAGGTT
>NZ_JAUBTV010000186.1:0-1655 GCF_036705145.1 Microcoleus sp. B5-D4
ATTTGAAAGCAACCATCACCGATGTTATCAAAATAAGCCTGCTCTGCCGGGGTCGGCTGCACGATGTCGATCGGAAACTTCTGGCTCATTTGAAATGAAAGTGGCACGGGAGCCGGGCAACTCAACCCACCAGCGATCGCACCAGGAGTCTGAACCAATATCAAAAAAACTCCGAGAGCAGTGACACCCAAAAACTTCGCATTCTGCAAAATAGACCTGTGACGCGGTTTCATCCGCAATTTACCGGCCGCCAACATCGATCGCATAAATTTGTCGAAACGCTCAGACCCCATAAATTCCTCAACCATCGCCAGAGTAGCGCAGTGTTTCTCAATGAAGGCGATCGAGCGCTCAATATCAAGATGCAGCGACGGCGAGGGAACGGATATCGGACCGTATTTGTAATCTTTAAAAAACTCTATATCTTCGCGCTGCCTAGAAAAATTGATTTGACCGCAAACCACACCATTTAAAAATTTAGGCAGCTCTTCAACAGGACAAGCAACCATCTCCTGCATAATCCACTCAGCACGGGTACGCTTAAATTCAATCTCAAGGCGATCGTAGTCGATTCCATCAATATTTTTATCGTAAATCCGAACAAATCGCTCGGACTCGCGGGAACCCAAATAAACAGTAGTCCCAGGTCGGTTGTTGCCAGAATTAGAAATGCGTTTAACAGCACGATAGCCAACAAGCAAATTATCAGCCAAAAAAAGCTCCCAATAACGCCGCGACAATCGAGGAGCTTGAACGGGAAAATCAAGAGCAATGTCAATTCTATTGCCAATAAATTCTTCTTCAAGCTGGCAAGACGCTAAAAGAGCTGCAACCTTATCAAAAGTAACACCCGCAAGCGTAGACCCATTAAGGTCAACAAAATGTTTGTAAGGTTCATGAGTTCCAGCAGCCGGATAGCGAGTGCCTATTAAGCTACCTTGAAATTCGTGAACTTCATGCCAAATTTTATTTAAGGCAAAAACGTTAGTATCGCGAACATCTTGGAATTGTTGCTGCTTACGTTCAAATGGTAATCCCAAAATACGCTGAATTTGTCGGAGCATACTGGGATGATAACTAGACACCTGAAATCGCAGCCAGTCAATTCTAATATTCCGAGATAAATATTCCATATTATTTAAACATTTGAATGGGTAAATAAAACGAACCAGCACAGCAAACAAATACTAGCAAAGGATTTCTGAATAGAAAAGTATTAATCACAAATAAGCTAATAAAACAAAGAAGAAATCCAATAACAAGCCTCAACATTATTTTATAGCCCTCTTGACTTTCTCTATCTAGTTTGTCCCAAGTCAAACACTCCTTAGTAATTCGCAAGTCAAGCTTCTTTAATCCAGGGTAACTAGCAGCAGGAAGCATATTCCACAAAGAAATCAGTTTTTTCTGAAAAATATGAGGCCCTGGAAATGGAATCTGACCCTCTAATTTCCAAGCAACAAAAGGATAATTGTTGCTAGCCTCATAAATGCGCTTTTTCTTGAATCTATCAGCTTTATAATATTGGTCTAGTTTCTGTTCTATCTCATCAAAAGTGTGACCTTCATCAAGTAAATTTTGCGCTGAAAGTTCAAGAGAACAAGCAGAATCTATGATATAAGGCTGATAACCAAAAGTCTTGTCAAGCGATACTT
>NZ_JAUBTV010000187.1:0-1619 GCF_036705145.1 Microcoleus sp. B5-D4
CTCTTGTTTCATCTGTAGAAAAAATTCTTAAAGAATTTGGAGATAATTATGTAATTAATTTTGCTTAACTACTTATTAGAAGGGGGGGGTTGCTTGCAATCTGTACCTGCGGCGGTGTGGTTGGGTGAGAGTTATGGGGTTTTGGGTGAGGAGGAGAAGTGTCGGGGTTGGTTGGAGAAGGGGTGCGTTGGCGCTCTGGAATTGATGAATTTTAATCCGGGTGTTGCACATTACTGGTGTGGTAGAGCGTTGTCGGGCTTGGGGGATGTGGGGGGTGCTGTGCAGAATTATCGAGATGCTTTGAGTCGGCATTTGTTTTATCCGGCTCGCGGGGAGGTTAAGGAAGGGTTGGAAGGTTTGTAGATTGTTGTTGGGAAGGGTTCTTGTGGTTGAGGCTTTGTTTATTGGGCGCATCTATTTAGGAAAAAAGCTTCAAAATCAAAAAAATCACAAGTTCCTATCTGAAAACGTTCTAATAGCAGAACAACACCAAAATGTTAGCTTCTCCTCAAATGAAAAATTAAATTTCAATGGTTGAGACTTAACTTTTTGGTAGAAGGATTCACTGCTTCCTCTAAACCGAATAGATGTAAAGCAGCTTTTTTAATTTCAGACTTCACCCTAATAAATAGTGAACAAATAGAAGGAATACAAAATGAGCAACGAGCAAAATAAACTTCCTGCGGGTGCCTGGGAAACTGGTGGCAAAGATTTCACTCAACAAATCACACTTAATGGTCGTTCAGACATTGGCTGGGGAACTGTTAATACATCAGATCAACGTTTGTACGGATATATCCAGTTTCTGCCCTATAAGTTGACAGGGAATGATCCTTCCTACGACTACTACGCATTTGTGGGGTCGATGACGCATGGTGTTACTACATCGAAAAACAATGTGTTATCTGTAGGTTACTATGCTACAGAGATGGATCTGGTAGTTACTTGTCTAACCGAATCGAGTACAGTGTCCCAATACGGTCCTGACTCAACTGTTGGTACAAATACGACCAGCTTTACTATAGGAGCAGGCTTGCAGGGAGGCTTTAAAGGCGATGAAGCAACTGGTACAGCAGGAATTAATGCTTCTTGGGGTGTGAGCTTTGCAAGTCCAGATGTTAGTTTTTTAGCCAGTCGTTTGGAAAACGGTGTAACTTGGCGCTGTAAATTGCCATGTATAAGTTTTAAAAGTCCTGGCATACCAGCAGACCCTTTTCCAGCTTCTGCGGCTGGTTATACTTGGAAACCAGCTCTAATTGTTAAAGTTCCCAAAGGCAAACCTCCGATTCTTGAGATTAGTGTAAGAATACAGTGGAACTTTGACTACACTCGCGGAATTACTAATGACGTAAAAAGTTGGGTACAGACTTTCACCTATAACTACCAAGATGTACCATCAATAAAAGACGGAGCTTTGCTCAAAGGAAGTAGCCCGGAAATTTATGTCATGGAGTCGGGCAAGCGTCGATCGATTCCGGATCCTGCTACCTTTGAAGCTAGAGGTTATAAGTGGGATGCGGTTATCACTATCTCTGGCTCGGACTCAGGGTAAGCTCATCTAATTTGGTATAAATTGTACTTGACAAAACAAACAAAATACACAGGTAGCCCGCTCGTCA
>NZ_JAUBTV010000188.1:0-1532 GCF_036705145.1 Microcoleus sp. B5-D4
TGTAAGGATTCAGGTCTTTGATTAAGGAATGAGAGAAGGCATGGAAAAGTTACAAGTATGGGCAAATATCGCATCACGGAAAAAAGCCATTGCGCTTTTTTCTTGAAAACGACAAGTCTGTATTGCAGATAGTAAATCAGCCGTTTGTTCAAACCGAGGCATTGACCTGGAACCACCAGATACTTTACGTTTGGTCACCGCTAATCGTAGAGAACGCTCCGCCAAATTATTGTCAGGAGGAATTGAGGGGTCGTCTAAAAAGTACCACCATTGAGCTGCTTTATCACGCAACGAGCGCAACAACAGTCCCGCAGCATAACCAACACGGCCGAGCCAAGTATTTAATAATTCTGCCAGTCTGCTCTTGAAGTCTGTTGCCCAAGTACGATAATCGAACCCTTCAGGGTTTTCACGCCCGGAGTCGATGCTGTCGAAACGCCTCATCAATTAATCCCAAAAATGCCTCTGCGACTACAGTGTTATTACCATCACTCAGTTGCTGGACTTTCTTAAAATGTCGCCTCAGATGTGCCAAACATTTCTGTTGCGCTCCCACGACGATCGCACCATTGTAAACGCTAAAATCATCGGAACTCAACACTGAGCGCAAACTCATTGCCGAGCATGGTTTCTAATTCCGAGCGACTGCGAGTATCTGCTGCTCCGTGAACAGGCAAAAATTTTGACCTGTCGCCGTCCACAACCATTCTTTGATTCCCTTGACGCACCAAGGGGTTTCGTCTACATGGACGTTGGCTTGTCGGGGTGCCCATTGCCACAAGTCTGCAACGGCTGGCTTGATGGCATCAGCTACTCGTGCGTTGGTCGCTTGTAATGTGCCCATGCCAATTTTGATGCCACCTAATTCCCACAAGAATTCTTGTTGTTTTTCATAGGATAGGTGCCCGTAATTGCCTAGCCATACCAATAATGCTTGTAGGTCGATGCTTATGTCTTGTCCTGGAACGATACCCGGTGCTGCAGGTCCGATTGCCATTGCTCCACATTCGAGACACTGACACTTGATTCGCTGATATTCTACTATTTCAATGGGTCTGGCTACTAAGCAGGCTACTTGCTGCTTAGTAGCCAGACCCATCGGGTCGCTTAATTCCCTGCTACCGCAATGTCCGCAAACGTCAGGGACGCTGATTTGAAATCTGTCTACTCGCCCAAATCCTTTTCGGGTTTTTCCGATATGCCCCGGTTGTCCTCCTGGTTTTCGCTTTGGTGCTGACTCTGATTTTTGAGAGTTCTCTGTTGCTTCTTTTTCTGATTTCTGTAATAAATCGCTGGATGGGGGCTTTGATGATGTTTGACTATTACTTGGCTGTTTGAGTTTGAGTTTTTCGAGTTCGAGTTGTAATTTTTCGATGAGCTGTTGTTGTGTCAGCACGAGTTTTACCAGTTCTTCGTGACCCAACTGCTTAACTATTTCTATTTGTAGTGCTGCTGACTCTGGTTTTTGGCTCATTCAACTACATTACCATATTTTTTGGTGTCTCTGAACTTTTTTTGACCTGAATCCTTAC
>NZ_JAUBTV010000189.1:0-1304 GCF_036705145.1 Microcoleus sp. B5-D4
GGTTGAGTCGAGGAGGGATATTATTCCCTGCCCCTCTCAGTTAGATCTGGGCGTGCGATTTTCACCGCACCCAGCTCCCGATGTTCTTGGCTTGCGCTTTTGCTCATGTGGATATAATCGTGGCAGCTTTCGTGAACCGCTAGAAGGTTGTTTATTTTCGAGTTACTATGGTTTCCGTCTACATGATGTAGATGCACCTTTTCATCGCCTAGCATTCTTAAGCCACATTTTCCACATTTATGGTTTTGCCGTTTTAAAGCTTTAGAGGTTTCGCCGTTATAGAGTTTGCTGTTACGTTCACTCCAGTAGGCTATATCTCCGTCGTAAGGTGATTTCTCCCCTTTGACATTGACAAATTTGTTTTCGGAGAAAGAAACCGATGGGAATGCTTTGTCAAGCAGTTTCTTGCTGGTGTAGCGAGATTGTTTCGATTCCTTATTGAATACCTTGAAGGCTCTATTTTGGATGAACCACAGTGATAACCGCGACCCTTCCAACTTACAGTAGCGATGGTAATTTCTCCAGCCTCTAACCACAGGGGCTAATTTCTCAGCCTTAATCGTGGCTCCATAATTCGAGTTGTTGACGATGTGTTTTACCTTCTGACGGAACGCTTTAAAATTGTCCGCTGATGGGACGCATCTAAATTTTCCGTTGTTTTGCACTTTGAAATGCCAACCGAGGAAGTCAAATCCATCTGTCGTAGCCGTTAGCTTGGTTTTCTTTTCACTAACTTTCATCCCTCGTTCTGCCAGAAATTCGCTGACTTTATCAAGTATTGCCAGTGCGTCATCTTTGGGCTTCAAGATTATTACCATGTCGTCCGCATAGCGGACTGATTGGTGTATTTCCTCAATCCCGTTGAGAGCAATATTGGCTAGTAATGGACTTACCACGCCCCCTTGCGGGGTTCCTTGTTCTGGAAATTCTGGATTGACTCCTGATTTTAGACAGCGGAATATTCCGGTCTTGATGCCTTTTGGGGCAATGAGTCTTTCCATGATGCTGGTGTGGCTTATCCTGTCGAAGCATTTTTCGATATCGAGTTCGATAACCCGTTTCTCTATTCCATTGGTTTTTGAGTTTAGATTCTGAAATAGAAATTTCTGCGCGTCATGCGCCGACCTTCCTGTTCTAAACCCATAACTCCGGGCGTGGAAAGTTGCTTCGTGTGCTGGCTCTAGTACGTATTTTGCGAGGCATTGCCACGCTCTATCAGCAATAGTAGGTATCTTAAGGAGGCGGGTACTCCCATCCTTTTTAGGGATTGGTATTGAACGTAACTTCTGATGTTTCCAGTTGTT
>NZ_JAUBTV010000190.1:0-1229 GCF_036705145.1 Microcoleus sp. B5-D4
TTCCAGAAAATACAGGCAGAGACACAAACAGGCAAGGCAAAAATAGCCAATAAAAAACCGCCCTTTATGGGGGCGGTCGGCAAGGGAGGTAGTAGGGTTAGACTTCTACCAGTTGAACTTCGTGATCGACATCTAGATAATGCTTCATGATTACTTCCGGACTATTGCCGCAAGCGTGTGCCAATAGTAATAGGGCTGAAGCATTACTCTTGTTAGCGTGTGCCGTGAGAGTAATGTAAGTATGGCGGGTATGGTAGGGGGGAAGGTATCCCGATATCTTGCTTTGTTCCACTAAACGGGTAACTACACCAGGATAGTGGTATGTTTTTGCGTTATTTTTATTGCTACTGCTGGTGTAGCCAGTCCATAAATTGCCTACTTGGATAGTGTGATAACTTTGTCCTCTGGTTTGTTGAAATACCAAGTCCGCTTTGTCAATAGTTTCAGGCTTGACTCGCAGAAGTAGGTTAACCAGTCTGGATGACATCGGGAACATCCGAATAGTTTTTGTTTTTGTTTGTTGAGTTTGTCGAATTCGAGAAGCATAGCTTTTACTAAACCGAATAATTTCTTTATCCCACTTGATGTCGCCCCATCTTAAAGCAAAGGCTTCACCGGGGCGGCAACCTGTCAAAAACATAAATTCGATCAAAGGTGCAGCACTGCGCTCGTTAACTTTATCAGATTCATAAAATGCCCTGATAATGATGTCGCGCTCTTCCTTAGTAAAAGCACGGCGGTCGCTTTCAAGTTCATCTTCGTTAGCATCTTGCACTTGCCACCATTCAATTGTTTCACCATCCTCCCCTAATGTTGACTGGTACTTTTGTTTTGAATTACTACCTATCTCCTTATGTAATTCAAAAAACGGATTAACATCAGGGAGACTAAATTTACCAAGCTGTTTGGATCGGGTAAATGCTTCATTGAGTGCTTGGATGGCTCCAATGACATATGTTTTGCAGAATGGGGCTTGTATTATTTTTTTGCCCGATTCTTCATTGATAGGTGAATCCCAGATACCTAAGCCTGTGTCATCAAAAGCGCGAGTTTTACGATTACCCTTTAAACCTTTGATTATGTTGGTATACGTCTTAAAGGCTGCACAAAATGTACTAGGTTCCACTTGTGTCTCCTTCCAAACCAAGTAGTCCTCCCACATCTCCCCTACAGTAATTTCGGGTTCAGGTTGTTTAGCACCTGGTAATTGGAGCACGTCTGCTAGCTTG
>NZ_JAUBTV010000191.1:0-1172 GCF_036705145.1 Microcoleus sp. B5-D4
TCCAAAAAGGACGGGCGGGACGCCCATCCCACAATAACAATTAAAATTGTAAGTTATTTAATTCGCGATCCTAAGTAGGGTGCGTCACGTAAGTCTTTATTGACAAAACGATTAATATTTTACTGTGATGCACCTTACAATTTGATAATTTTTAATGATTATTTAAGCGCCCATGCCGGAATACTGCTTCAAGCCCTGCCGCCAAAGCCAGCGATTCCACACAAAAAACACCGCACTCCAACCCAACATTACCAACAAACCGCGGCCTAAATCTACGGGCAATCCGATCAAGATAGAAGCGGGAAAATGAATCAAATAAGGAAACGGCGTCCACAAAACTACTTCGCGCACGGGTGCAGGAAACACTTGTAGCGGCGCGATAAGTCCCGATAAAAACAGGTAAATTAGAAACCAGAATTGCTCGATCGCACTTGCCCTTTCCAGCCAAAAAGCAAACAGCGCAAAGGTATACTGGATCAAGAACCGCAAGCAAAAAGCCAAGACGATAACCAACAAAAACAGCAAAAACCTGCCCAAACTCGGCAGCCAAAAAGACTGCGGGTAAAGTGCAAAAAACAGCAGCGCTAATCCGCATACAAACGGCAGCCTCGCAAACCTTTCGGAAACGTGAGAGGCAAAGTGATGCCATACGGGATCGAGAGGCTGCAACAATCTATTAGATAGCCTGCCTTGCACTACTTCCTTTTCAAACTCCCAAATCACCCAAACTACATTTGTTTGCCTGACAATGAAAGCGGCTAAAAAATAACGGGCAAAGTCGATCGAATTCAGCCCAAATTGACCAGTTTCAGCCGCCTGCATCCAGACGCCCATCAAGATAAACGGCAAAGCTCCCGACAGGGCCCACAAAAACAATTCCGCCCGGTATTCGAGCATATAAGCATAGTAGGTAACTAGCAAAGTTTTAGCAATTTTGATGGCTTTTGTCATATCAATTGTAGATTTAATTTTTCGGTGTTAGCAACGGGCAAGATGCCCGTTCCACAAAACATTGAAACTTTAGTGGAACAGGCATCTTGCCTGTTCAATTTTTCGGTATTAGCAACGGGCAAGATGCCCGTTCCACAAAACATTGAAACTTTAGTGGAACAGGCATCTTGCCTGTTCAATTTTTCGGTATTAGCAACGGGCAAGATGCCCGTTCCACAAAA
>NZ_JAUBTV010000192.1:0-1127 GCF_036705145.1 Microcoleus sp. B5-D4
AATTTCCCTATCGCCTGTTCGCTCGATAACAAATCCACTAATTGGCAGAATGTACGATTTCAAATACACAACAAGAAACGTAGACTAACCCTACTAACGAATAGACTCGAATACTTAAAAACTAAGCCAGTCAAAGTCTTCGTCCCTTACGGCGATATCTTTGTTGTCGGTTCCAAGGATGAATCTTTCGGCAATCAAGTCTCTCAGTGGAATGGAAATAAAATAACTTTTAGAGTCCCCAAATGCTTGGAGTCGCGATTCGGGAAAACTGTATCTTCCGAGGTCGGTGATTTCAATCGCAAGATAAATAGGCTGCCAGAATGCGGGGCTAAGACCTGGCACTTCTACCGCAAAAACGGAAAGTGGGTTATTGCTGTGCAGTTTACCCCAAATCCTGTTAATCAAGTTTCTAGAAGTAGGATGTACGGTTGTATCGGTATCGATATGAATCCCGGTTCTATTGGGTGGGCTTATGTTGATCTTCAAGGAAACCTCAAAGCCAAAGGGCAGATTCCATTGCAGATGGGATTGCCGAACGGCAAGCAACAGGCTCAAATTGTTAAAGTTTGCCTGCAACTAGCAGCAAAGGCTGCGGAATTTGAATGCCCCGTAGTTTGTGAAGAACTTGATTTCTCCACAAAAAAGGAATCTTTAGGAGAGAAAGGTAGAAAATATTCTCGAATGTTGTCGAGTTGGGCGTACAGTGAATTTTACAAGCAACTCAATCCTATTTTGTCGAATCGTGGAGTTGAGTTAATTACAGTTAACCCAGCATATTCGAGCATTATCGGCTTGGTAAAATATCTGAGAATGTATGGCTTAGCTAGCGACGAATCTGCCGCGCTGGTGATTGCTCGCCGAGCTATGCGACTAAGTGAAAAAATACCTCGCTCCTTAACCGCCTATTCTGAGGTGAACTCGGAAAAGCACGTTTGGAGCGAGTGGAACCAACTGAATAAAAAAATCAAACGTTCCGGTGTAATATCACGTCGCTGTGATTATTATACCGTTTCTAACTGGAGTTTCTTGGTCAACCTCGATGTCGAGGAAGCGTAGGCGCTAAGAAAGAACGTTTCAAACTTATACCGCTGAGCTTACCCAGGTTTGCCTAGGTTTTTTAAAGCGGT
>NZ_JAUBTV010000193.1:0-1102 GCF_036705145.1 Microcoleus sp. B5-D4
AATATCTACCAAAATGGAATTATCGTGCAGTTCCGACTATTTAGCAGACGCTAAAGTTATTAAATTTTCATTCCTTAGCGGAATTGTCGGGTATCCCTCAATCAGAATGGACAACAAGCCCCAAATCAGTGTTGATTGAGGTAGACCCTAAAGCCTTAAAACAAAAGATAGATTCTCACACAGAGTCTGGACTCATCCCACGCATCAAACCCGATCAATTACAGCTCGACATTCGAGCGTTAGGTTGGGGGGTAACACTTAAAGGGGGTAAGTACATTTACAAATTTGTCAAAAAATGAAAACCAAAAAGTTGGATTTTAGTTGGATTGAAGAAATCGAAGCCTTAGTTAAGAGTCCTAGATTTTGTCAAACCTTATCAGCTTGTCAAGCGCTACTAGAGGAAGCCAATAGTCTGATACCGACATCGCACATGAAATTCGTCAAGCTTAACCTATCTTTAGCAGTTGACTTGATTGAGGTGTGCCGAAAACAGTTGTTTCGGTTAGTTCAATTGCGGCGTCGCAATTGGTTCACTTAAGTCCATTTTTACAAGTAGCCGCCTACAGTTGGCGGCTACTTTCAGAAATACACACTCAAAGGTAAGCACACTATGACCAATATTCACGAATACTACGATAGCATGGCTGACATTTCCGTCTCAATAAGAGGGGCTGTCGAAAACCTTGAATTAGCCAAAAAGAATGTACAGGAAGCGTTAATTGCGATTAACGCTCTCAGGAAACAGGGTGACACGACAATTTCTTTTGTTTCCAATGTCACTACCAATGACGTACACCGTAACTTACTTTTTCTTGAATTATTGCTAAACCAAAATTCTGGCTTAGTACAATATTTCGTTTTTCAGGAATTGCTGAGTCTAACAACTTACGAATCAAGTCAAGAGGAATTCCAGTTGTGGTAAAAAATGAAATCCACGCGCGACTATCGCCTGAAACAATGGAGCAAGTAAAAAACTTTGTTTTAAGGCGCAATCTCCCTACACTTTCTCACGGTGTCAGATGGTTGATTGATATCGCCTTAAAAGATGTGAATGATGAACTTGAACTTGAAAAGCAGAATATTTCTGTTATTCAATTAATTG
>NZ_JAUBTV010000194.1:0-1080 GCF_036705145.1 Microcoleus sp. B5-D4
GAACGTGGGCCGGGGGGGGAGCCGGGTTATGGCCCGCCCTCCCGGCCGCGCCGACTAGAATTAAGGGCGCCGCAGGCCAACCGGGGGGAGTAATACCCGGTATAACCTAAAGAAGTTGACATATAGTCACTAGAGGTGATAATATGTCAGATTTAGTTTTATATTTTGTATGAAAAGGCAATATTTTATCCGTGTCTTGTTTCAACGGATTGCGCGGCTAAAGCGCGAACGGGATTTTTATCGCTATCAAGCTCGTTGCTTAGCTTGCGCTTTGAAGTTTTACCAGCGCCGTTACTAGCTGTTATTGCAGAGTTTGTTGTAGGGACATTTGTGATGATGGGTCTGATCCTTAAGGATCTAACCAGCGGGTATTCCCTGCGGTTTTGTGTTTCATTGCATCTCTGAATGCGTTAGCTGTCATTTGAACCCTCCAAGCTGTCTCTCGCCCGATTTTCATGTCTGTTTTGGTAAAGACAAAAGTCCCTTGCTGAAATTGACTTTTGCTAGGCTTTGCCCCTGTCAGTTTTTTGATTTTGGAAGTGGGCAATAAGATTATGTGGTTGGCAGCATATTCTAGCGCTTTGTAGTTTGCCAGCGGGTCTTGACTGGCGGCAAAGTGACGGGCGATCGCTTCTACCAATTGCAGGACTTCATTGAAGTTGTCCAGTTGTCCAGTTGGTTTGTCTAGTTGTCTAGTGGAATTGTCTAGTTGTCCACTAGACAAAGATTCTGTATCCCTTGGAAACTCCCAGATTTTGGCTCCTGGATTGCTTTTCATGAACTTGTCCAGTTTGTCCAGTTCGTCCAGTGCGTGACTGGATATTTCACCGCGGCTGACTGGATTGATTTGCAGTGCCTTCATGCGATCGTACACAGATTGTTTGCTGGCTAGACCGTAGCGAGTTTGCAGTTCTGAGATTTTCATTGGTTGATAATTTCTAAGATTTTACTAATTGGTTTGCCGCGCCTCAAGGCTTCGCGGACTGCCGGACATTTGCTCCCTGGACAGTATTTGGCGCGCTGCCGCTTTCCTTCCATCCAGCGGTAACTGTAGTAAGGGCCGGTGCATCCGATTTCAGG
>NZ_JAUBTV010000195.1:0-1077 GCF_036705145.1 Microcoleus sp. B5-D4
TTTTGACAAGACGCTGAAAGTTGTGTCATAATTCAAGGCTTCGCTGATCACGGTGAAGCAAGGCGAGAAGATGGTGAAAGCCGCTGATTGCAAGGGTCTTTAAAAATATACAGCCGATAAGCGTGGGCGTTTGAAGGCGATTGCCAAGTTCTTCGGAACTGGTCTTAATTGACCACAAACGCTCATGAGAATAGAAGTGAAGTTCACTTCAATTCCGTTTTTATGAGTTGCTTCGAAAGAAGCAAAAAATTCAAGATCGAACTATAGAGTTTGATCCTGGCTCAGATTGAACGCTGGCGGCATGCCTTACACATGCAAGTCGAACGGCAGCACGGGAGCAATCCTGGTGGCGAGTGGCGAACGGGTGAGTAATGTATCGGAACGTGCCCAGTCGTGGGGGATAACGTAGCGAAAGCTACGCTAATACCGCATACGATCTATGGATGAAAGCGGGGGATCGCAAGACCTCGCGCGATTGGAGCGGCCGATATCAGATTAGGTAGTTGGTGGGGTAAAGGCCTACCAAGCCGACGATCTGTAGCTGGTCTGAGAGGACGACCAGCCACACTGGAACTGAGACACGGTCCAGACTCCTACGGGAGGCAGCAGTGGGGAATTTTGGACAATGGGCGCAAGCCTGATCCAGCAATGCCGCGTGCAGGATGAAGGCCTTCGGGTTGTAAACTGCTTTTGTACGGAACGAAACGGTGAGCTCTAATACAGTTTGCTAATGACGGTACCGTAAGAATAAGCACCGGCTAACTACGTGCCAGCAGCCGCGGTAATACGTAGGGTGCGAGCGTTAATCGGAATTACTGGGCGTAAAGCGTGCGCAGGCGGTGATGTAAGACAGATGTGAAATCCCCGGGCTCAACCTGGGACCTGCATTTGTGACTGCATCGCTAGAGTACGGCAGAGGGGGATGGAATTCCGCGTGTAGCAGTGAAATGCGTAGATATGCGGAGGAACACCGATGGCGAAGGCAATCCCCTGGGCCTGTACTGACGCTCATGCACGAAAGCGTGGGGAGCAAACAGGATTAGATACCCTGGTAGTCCACGCCCTAAACGATGTCAA
>NZ_JAUBTV010000196.1:0-1039 GCF_036705145.1 Microcoleus sp. B5-D4
CCGGTTGAGGTATAGGAAAATGGTGGAAAATTCTGACATTCACAGCACTTGTGACTGACCAGATATTGGGAGAGATCGTATTAGATAAAAGTCTAACTATCGCACCTGATGGGCAACACAATCGTTGGCTCTTGCCTTAGCTAGGATGCGTCGCAAACTATCTCATTTTACTAGATTTTTCCTCGCGATACGCTTAGCGCCAACCGTTGGGGAGTTCGTCCCAATTCCAGCGCGCGAGCGATCTCAAGAAAGCAGGTAATATTTGCGACAAGGAGCGCCAAAGAATTGGAGAATCCACAAGCGTTCTTGAGTCAGGTTGGTAATTTGTCTGACGCCATTAACCGTCAACAAATGAATTGACATGAAACATTGAAACACCCATCGCAGCGTGGGTTTGGCTGTCGGTTTGCCGACAGGGTTATCAATGGTTTGTTTGGCGCGTTCGAGAGCCAAACGCAGCGCGCGTTGACCTAAACTATATACTAACAAGCACAAACCGATAACCGCAGCTAGCGCAGCTACTCGCTCGGGAGTTTTCAGAAAAACGCTCGAAGTAAAAAATAAGGGGTCTTTAAGAAATCGAAAACCTCTCTCCGTTGATTGTTGTGCTTTGTATTCTTGGAGAATTTGGTCGTTACTCAATACTTGCTCGTCTAACACATTGGTCGCCAACAGAAACAATCCAGCACGTTGCCTTTCGGTGTCAATGACGCTATCTTTCGGGGCAAGTACCGCTCTAATTTGATAAGATTTCTCGCCGACGGCATTTTTGCTGGGTCTGCCGCGTTTTTTGTGTTCTATGATTTCGATCGTTTGTAAGTCTTGCAATTGATGGTAGGGTAATTGTTGCGAAAATAAAGCAGCAGCAGTTAGGGCATCTGGCTGGCAAGCAAACTTTTGACTCTGCAATTGCTGGAGGGCGGCACGGGCTTTTGCTTCATGTTTTGCAAGGCGTTTCTCCAATTGTTTGAGGTCTGATTCTAACCGCGCCTGACTCTTCACCACCAGCCATCGTTGTGGAATGGAGGCATAACAATTG